>JARFQC010000088.1 GCA_029287965.1 Arenicellales bacterium | reverse complement strand
CTAATCAGAAAATCATGCTGTATCAGCTGTGGCCTAGCAGGGCATCGAGATGTGCAACAACACTGCGACCAAGGGCGCCTAATGCGTAACCACCTTCAAGGCTGGAGACAATACGTCCTTCAGCATACTGGTTGGCGATTTCTTTCAACTCTGCACTAATCCAGGCGTAGTCCGCTTCCTGTAGTAACAGCTGGCCCATTTCGTCTTCAACGTGGCCATCGAAGCCGGCTGATATCATCACCAGCTGTGGCTTGAATTTATGCAGGGCAGGTAGCCAGTGGGTTTCAGCTTCCTGTCGAAACTTCTGTCCATTGGCTCCGGCTGCCAGTGGAATGTTGACGACGTGTGCTGTGTCTGATTCATGACCGGTATACGGGTAGAAGGGGTGTTGAAAGCTGGAGCAGAACAGCACCCTTGGATCGTCCTGAAAAATGTGCTCAGTGCCATTGCCATGGTGCACGTCAAAATCAATCACTGCTACTCGCTCGAGTCCCTTTACATCAAGGGCATAAGCAGCACCGACAGCTATATTATTGAAGTAGCAGACGCCCATAGCATGGTGCTGCTCGGCATGATGCCCGGGGGGGCGGATAGCGCAGAAGGCTCCCTTGACTTCGTCTCCAAGCACAAGGTCCACGGCGTGGATAACTGCACCAGCAGCCCTTCGTGCTGCAGTCAGAGTGTTTGATGTCATGATAGTGTCATCATCAAGGTCGACAATACCGGTATCCGGTGTCCAGTCGAAGAGACTCTTCACATAGTCTGCGTCATGCACCCGTTCCAGGTGTTGTCTTTCAGCAAGTGGCGCGTCGTGCGGTGTCAGGATGAATTCAAGCCCTGACATGATCAGCTGGTCATGGATGGCATTGAGGCGGGCAGGCCGTTCCGGATGGAAATTACCGACATCATGCAACAGGCAATCTGGGTGAGTTATATATGCGATAGGCACGTTCATACTCCTTTAAAAGCGAGTACAATATTCGCACATCAAACAAAGTCAATCACCTCTTTTTCCGAAGGAATATTCTATTATGGGTCCCCACCATCTCGATGCATTATTTTCACCTGAAAGCATAGCTGTATTTGGCGCCAGCGAAAAAGAAGGCGGCGTCGGTACACGCGTCTTCCTCAACATGATCGAGGCTGGTTATCGAGGTGAACTCTATCCAGTCAACCCCAAATACGAAGAGATTCATGGGCGTCGCTGTTATAAGAGCCTGGCGGATATAGATGCTGCTGTTGACCTGGTGATAATCGCAACCCCGGCATCGACTGTGCTAGAAATTATGCGCAGCTGTGGTGAGCATGGAGTTTCAGCGGCAATTGTATTGAGTGCAGGCTTTCGTGAAGTAGGCGAGCAGGGTGCCCGCCTGGAACAGGCACTGGTGGATATAGCGCGCCATTACGGTATTCAGGTGTTGGGCCCCAATTGTCTTGGGATGATGAGGACCAGTATTGGTATGGACGCCACTTTCCTCGATACCTTTGCCCCTGAAGGCCGTCTTGCACTGGTGTCACAGTCAGGCGCGCTCTGCACCGCGATACTTGACTGGTCGGAGCCTAACCAGATGGGCTTCTCTACCGTTGTGTCGCTAGGGAATGCGGCCGAGGTGGATTTTGGAGACATTCTTGATTACCTCGCCATAGATTCGAAAACTGATGCTATTCTGCTTTATGTTGAAGGCGTGCATGATGCTCGATCGTTCATGAGTGGCCTGCGCAGTGCGGCTCGTGTCAAACCGGTTATAGTGCTCAAGGCAGGGCGGCATGAAACAGGGTCGCAGGCGGCAGCTACCCATACCGGTGCCATGATTGGTTCAGATGATGCCTTTGATGCAGCGCTCGAACGGGCCGGTGTGGTCAGGGCAATGACTTTCGGGCAATTGTTTGCTGCTGCCTCGATACTCTCAAGCGGCAAACGAGTGCGCGGCAACCGACTTGCCATTGTAACCAATGGCGGTGGGCCGGGTGTGTTGGCCACTGACCGTGCCGAGGACCTGGGCGTCCAGATAGCTACGCTTGATACAAAGACTTTAGAAGTACTAGACAAGGCACTGCCGGCCCACTGGTCTCACAGCAACCCTGTCGATATTCTTGGCGATTCTCCACCCGAGATGTATCGGGCAGCAGTTGAAGCCTGTCTAAAGGACCCCAATGTTGACGGCGTACTGGCACTGCTAACGCCACAGGCGATGAGTCGTCCTAAAGAGGCAGCCCAGGCCGTGGTTGATGCTGCAAATAAGCATAAAAGTAAGCTGGTTGTAGCATGCTGGATGGGCGAAAGCAGGGTGCGTGAAGCCAGAGAAACCTTTTCCGCGAATCATATCCCTGGTTTTCTTACCCCTGAACGTGCCATCGAAGCCTTTGCCTACCTGTCCCGCTACCAGAGAAATCACCAGTTATTGCTACAGACGCCTGGACCGCTTACTGACTCCCGGCCGCCTGATGTTGAGGGGGCGAAGATGATCATTGAAGCGGTGCTTGAAGAAGGGCGAAACATGCTCTCAGATACTGAATCGAAAGCGATCCTTAATGCCTTCCATATCCCCTGTACGCCTACGCTTGAAGCGCGAACATCCACTGAGGCCCTGGTACTCGCCGAGTCGCTGGGTTTTCCTGTGGTGATGAAGGTCAGTTCTCCACAGATTTCTCACAAGTCTGATGTTGGCGGAGTGAAGGTAAATATTCTCAATGGCCCTGATCTGCGCAGAACCTTCAAATCTCTGGTAGAGGAGGCGCAGCGCGTGAGGCCGGATGCCGAAATACGTGGCGTGACAGTGGAGCCCATGGCGGCCAGTGCCGATGCGCGCGAATTAATGGTTGGCGTCAAGCGGGACCCTGTGTTCGGTCCGGTAATTGCTTTCGGAGCCGGCGGTACTATGGCCGAGATTCTGCGTGATAATGCGATCGCCATCCCACCGCTAAATCGTGTACTGGCTCAGCGACTGATCGACAGGACACGGGTGACGAAATTGCTTGGGCCATACCGCAAGATGGAGGCAGTAGACAAGACAGCAGTAGAGAATCTGCTGCAGCGTGTTTCAGAAATGGTATGCGAACTCCCTCATATCCAGGAACTGGATATAAACCCGCTGTTTGCCGATAAGGACGGGGTGATAGTGGTTGATGCGCGCATTAGTGTTAAACGTCCATCGACGTCACCGGTGCCATACTCACATATGGCGATACATCCATACCCGTCACACCTGACCCGCAATGGCTACCTGACTGATGGCACGCCGATGATTATTCAGCCAATTCGTCCGGAAGATGCCGAGATAGAACAGGAGTTCGTGAGAAACCTTTCACCCGAGGCAAGGTATTTCAGATTTATGCGCGCGATCGAAGAACTGACCCCGGAAATGCTGGTCCGTTTTACCCAGCTGGACTATAGCCGTGAGATGGCTCTGATTGCCGTGATTAACGTTGATGGAAAACGCAGACAGATTGGGGTAGCTCGTTATGCAGTGAACCCTGATGGTAAGTCCTGCGAATTCGCCCTGACAGTCTCTGACGAACATCGTGGACGGGGAATCGGTTCTCAACTGATGGATGCAATGATGGAAGCGGCTCGCGGTCATGGAGTACAGGTGGTAGAAGGTGAAGTGCTGGCAAACAACCGTCGCATGCTGTCGTTAATGCAGGAGCTGGGTTTCTCTATCAGTACATC
>JARFQC010000059.1 GCA_029287965.1 Arenicellales bacterium | reverse complement strand
TACAATGACGCGATGGTGTATCAAACCGTATTCGCTCAGGTAGGGACGCAGTGCTGCAGTCTTGCTGCCGTAGCGGCCGTCGAGGGGGGACAGGGCGGTGAGGGCGTTGAGGTCCATGGGCGTTGCTCGGTGTAAAAAGTGAGTGGGGATTTTAGCTGATTCAGGGGGGTGTGTGGTGGTGTATGGTGTGTTATGGATTTCGCGGCGGGGCCGCCGCTCCTACAGCAGTCATCGAAGCCGTGTAGGAGCAGCGGCCGCGCCGCGATAATCGCTACACTGCCTGTTCGATTATCCCCCCACCCAGGCACAGCTCCCCGTCGTAAAACACCACTGACTGACCGGGGGCGATGGCTCGCTGCGGTTCGATAAAGTCCACTTTCACGCCGTCCTGTATCGCGCTGATGCGGCAGGCCTGCTCGGGCTGGCGGTGACGAATCCTGGCCGTGCAGTCCAGTGGCAGATCCGGCGGGGTGCCCTTGATCCATTGCAGGTCGCCTGCAGTCAGCCCCGAATGATGCAGGGCCGGGTGATCGTGGCCTTCCACGACATACAGGACGTTTGTATCGAGGTCCTTGCGGGCAACGTACCACGGCTCGCCCGGGCCACCGATGCCAAGGCCGTGGCGCTGGCCAATGGTGTAGTACATCAGGCCCTGGTGCTGCCCCACGGGATTGTCATCCAGATCCCTGATTTCACCCGGACTGGCCGGAATGTAGCGGGACAGGAATTCACGAAAGCGGCGCTCGCCGATAAAGCATATGCCGGTGCTGTCCTTGCGAGCGTGATTGGGCAGCCCGGCATCCCTTGCCAACTGCCTGACCTGCGCCTTGTTCAGGTCCGATAACGGAAACACCGTGTGCGACAGTGCGTGCTGCCCGATGGCATAGAGGAAATAAGTCTGGTCTTTGTCGTCGTCTGCTGCCTTGCCCAGGTAATGACTGCCGTGGCACTGGTAGACGTCTGCGTAGTGACCGGTGGCAATCTTGTCGGCGCCATGATCGAGGGCATAGTCCAGGAAGGCCTTGAACTTGATCTCGCGATTGCACAGCACATCCGGATTAGGCGTGCGCCCTGCACGGTACTCCTGCAGGAAATGCTCGAAGACATAATCCCAGTATTCGGAAGAAAAATTGACGGTCTCCAGCGGCAGATCCAGGATGTCACAGACCTGCTCGGCGCTTTGCAGGTCTTCTGCGGCGGCACAATAATCGTCCTCGTCGTCTTCTTCCCAGTTCTTCATGAACAGGGCGGTGACGTCGTCGCCGCGTTCCTTGAGCAGCATGGCAGCAACGGCCGAATCTACGCCGCCGGATAAGCCCACATATACCTTGCCTGCCATCGAATTACCTGCTGAGACTCATTATTCCTGAATAACCGTAAGCTGCTTGGACTGGGTGATTTCCAGCTGAACAAATTCGTCTGGTAGCAGGGGCTTGCTGAAGTAGTGCCCCTGGTAGATGTCACAGGAGTGCTGCATGAGGAAATAATGTTGCATGCGATTCTCGACGCCTTCCGCAACGACCTCCAGTCCGAGGTGATGCGCCATGCTGATGATTGTTTCGACGATCGTGGCGTCATTGCTGCCTTCTGTAATGTCGCTGACGAACGACCGGTCGATCTTGAGCCGGTTGATCGGCAGTTGCTTCAGATAGGCCAGCGAAGAGTAGCCGGTACCGAAATCGTCTACCGAGAAATGGAAGCCGTGTTCTCTCATGCCTTGCATGCGGACGACCGTGTTTTTCAGATTGCTGATGATCAGGCCTTCGGTGATCTCGAATTCGATGCAGGCGGGATCGACACCATGCCGATTGACGATTTCGAGCACCGTATCTTCAAAGCCCGGCTGGCTGAACTGTTTCGGACTCAGGTTGACGGCCACGGTTTTCAGGTGGTCAGTGAGTCCTGCGTCCTTCCAGCTGCGCAGCTGCTGGCAGACATTGTTCAGAATCCATTCACTGATTTCGAAAATCATCCCCGTGTCTTCGGCAATCGGGATGAAGTCGGAAGGCTGGATGCTGCCCATTTTGCTGTGCTGCCAGCGCAGCAGGACTTCTGCACCAATGACGTTGCCCTGCCAGTCAATCATCGGCTGGTAGACGAGATACAGTTCGTCCTGGGCCACCGCATGGCGCAGGTCTTTTTCCAGGGTCAGGCGACGATCCGCACTGATCTGCATCTCGGGTTCGAAGAAGCAGATCGTGTTGCGTCCCGCGTGCTTGGCGCGGTACATGGCCGTGTCGGCGCGTTTCAGTATGTCCGTGGAGTCCTGGTCTTCTTCCGGGAACAGGTCTATGCCGATGCTGACCGTGATGTGGTACTCGTGCCCCTGTATGTAGTACGGCTGGGTAATGATTCTGCTTGCCTGCTCTGCGCGATGGGCCGCGACATTCGACAGCTGGTCCATGCTGTCGGCCAGGTCGGGCAGCAGGATCACGAATTCATCACCGCCGATGCGGGCGATGATCTCGCCCTCGGAGCGGGTACGCTGCAGCCGCTTGCTGACCTCGATCAGGAGCGCATCACCGACCGGATGGCCCAGTGAGTCATTGAGGTTTTTGAAATGATCGAGATCGAGAAACAGCAGGGCGCTGAACTTGTTCTCATTGCGTGCGATATGCAGTTCCTGATCCAGCCGTTCGAGGAACAGGCGGCGATTGGGCAGATTGGTCAGTGGATCGTAAAACGCCAGCCGTCGAATCTGTTCTTCGGCCTGCCTGCGTTCGGTAATGTCCAGGTAGTGACCGATGTAATTGATGGTCTTGCCCTTGTCGTCCTTGAGGGCCGTGATCGTCACCCAGTCCTGGTGCAGATCACCGGACCTGGTCCGGTTCAGGAATTCACCAGACCAGTTGCCGTGTTCGGTCAGCTGTTCCCACATCTCCTGGTAAAATGCCGGGTCGGTCTCCCCGGCACTGAACATACTGGGGTTCTTGCCGAGCAGCTCTTCCTCGCTATAGCCGGAAGACCGCAGAAAGGCATCGTTTACACGCAGGATGCGGGCCCGTCCATCGGTGATTATGATGGGCTCGTAAGCCTCGAAAGACGTTGCCAGCAGGCGCAGTTCATGCTCGTGTTTCTTGCGATCGGTGATGTCTACCGCAGTGCCGATGTAGCTCACCAGGCTGTCTTCGAAACTCTGTACGCCGGTTGCCCGGCAGAGAATCCAGCGGATACTGCCGTCTGGTCTCTGGATGCGGCATTCGACCTCGTAGTCACCCTGTTTCAGCACCGATTTAGACCAGTCGGCGATGGTGGTCTCGCGGTCATTGGACGTCACCACGTCTGTCCAGGTCTTGCCGGTCCACTCGGATGCATCGATACCGGTAATGTCTGCCCAGGCCTGGTTCACGTAGCTGCATATGCCCGCTGCATCGGTGAAGAAGGTGCCGACCGGTGACAGGTTGGTCAGTGTCTTGAAGCGCAGTTCGCTTTCGAGCAGGGCTTTTTCCGCCTGCTTGCGCGCGGTGATGTCGTTGATGATGGAGTAGAGAATGGTTTTGCCATCGATCTCTATCGGGCCGGAACGGATTTCAACCTCACGTGTTTCTCCGGAAGACAGCTGGTGTTCGCTGATGAACTGATCCTGCTCTCCGTTCGCCGCACGCGACAGCCTGGCATCTATTTCATCCCTCGGCACGTTGCTGATTATGCTGGCATGCCTGCCCTTGAGGGTTTCGTCGTAACCGTAGAACTGCTCGGCAGCGCGGTTGACGTCAATGATGAGCCCATCGTCGGGATCAAGCAGCATCATGGGCGCCTTGTTGGCATAAAACAGTTGTTGGTAGCGCTGCTCGCTGCGGCGCTGCGAGCGGTGATACTTGATGATCAGGCGCAGCATGACCAGCGCGATCACGGTGGACAGTAATATTGCCACGACAACGCGCCATAGCACCCCGTACAACTCGTGCTTGTACAGGCTCCAGTCGGGAATTTTTACCACCTGCCAGTTTGTTCCTTCGATTCCCACTGTTGCATTGAGGCGTCTCAGCTCACTGGTGCTGAGCCTGGTATCACGCCCCAGGTTGTCCCGGCTGCCCTGTGTGCTGATGTCGATCAAATCCGGGCTGTTGATCGACGTAATATGGGTCGCGTAACCAGGAAGCTGGTTTTCTGCCAGGAACGGAGACAGGATATCCGCGTTGAAGCTGGCGAAGAAAATCAGTTCCTTACCGGAGTAGTGTTGAAACACAGCCATCACGTCAAAATGGTTAGTGACGGGTGAGGGGTGAAAAGCGATGTGGTTGCGACGGGTCGCAGCAAACTGGCGAATGTCGGCCTGGCGGGCGCGGGCGATCGGGTTTTCGAATTCTTCCTGAATGGGTGACCCGTCGCTGTTTGCGATCGTGAATGTAAAGGCTTCCGGTACGTCCTGTTTCAACTGGTATTCGAGGTAGGCGCGCGTGGTCGAGTCGCCCGGGTTGGTCGAGAGGGCAGAGAGCTGGGCTGTATGGTTGCGGGTAAAGTTGTCGATGTGGTGTTCCAGGTCGCTAATGTAGCGGCGGATTTCCAGCGCGGCTCCGGAGGCCGTCGAGGTGGCAATTTTTTCCTGGTAGTCGATGAACGAGGACAGCTTCATCCATGCCGCAACGCCGACCAGGCCCAGGAACAGGATATAGGCAACCGCGATGATGACCAGGAAAGGACGGGTGTCATCCAGCAGCTGCTGTCTTTCTGTTGGCAGAGACTTGCCGGACATCGCTCAGTTCACTGTTCCTTGCCCATCAGGAATTTGATGCGGCTGACGTAATGACGTGTTTGTGACGGGGCAAAGCGTTTTATGTCATCCCAGTTGCCAGAGTTGCCTTTTTCTTGTTTTACCTGCGTGACGACGCGTGACATTTTTCCGTAGCCGGCATTATAACTGGCAAACGTGAGGTACAGATTTTCGTCGACCGGTGCGTGTTCGAGGCTGCGCTTCCAGCGCTTGTACAGGACCCGGTCGTAGAAGATGCCGGCGGCAATGTTCCAGCGCGGATCGTGCAGGGTGCCGGCCGAGAGGTATGGGCTCTTGCGGTGTATCTCCTCGTAGGTGGTCGGCATGATCTGCATGATGCCTACCGCCCCGGCATGACTGACTGCATCATTCCGCAGTCCGGACTCGGCTATGCCCTGAGATTTGAACCAGTGCCAGTTAAAGCCGGCGCCAAAGTAACGTTTCGTGTACTTGCGGAAGTGTGAATCGTATTCATTCGTCCAGGCCTTGGACGTGAGGTCATGACGCACGACCTTGACCGATGACAATGCGATGCCGGGCAGAAGAACGAGCAGGACGCCTGCTGTTAGCCAGCCTCTCAGCGGCATCAGTTCAGTCCGAGCCCTATGACCAGCCCCATTGCGATGCCGATGCCGATAAACATCCCCATCACCATCATCCCGACCGCGGTATTGCCGTTTTTCAGCTCCTTGCCAATGCTGAAGCTGACGGTATGGTTAAACAGTTTGCAGCCTGTCCACATGAAGCCCAGGGTCAGCATTCCACCAATGATGGCGTAGAGAAAATTGAGTAGTAACGGATCCATATTTTGCAGCGTCTCCTCTTGTCGATACAGGTGGCCCCTGATCTCTTTTATAATCAACCAAGTATATGACCCACAAGCAGAATTACCATATTTATTACAAAAATATGACAGGCAATACCCGCCTGAATGGACATTCACGCTGCAAACTCGGAAAATCCCTCGCTTATCCGCCCGATTTTTATCGGGAATACATTTATGGAGCCTCACATGTCGTACGAAAAAATCCAGCTGCCGGCTGACGGCGAAAAGATCACGGTCAACGCCGACCACAGTCTCAATGTTCCCGACAATCCGATTATTGCCTACATCGAGGGCGACGGCATCGGGATAGATGTCAGCCCGGTCATGCTCAAGGTCGTGGATGCTGCGGTGGAGAAGGCCTATGGTGGTCAGCGCCGCATTGCCTGGATGGAAATCTTTGCCGGTGAAAAGGCCGTTGCGACATACGGTGACGATGTGTGGCTGCCAGATGAAACCCTGCAGGCAGCACGCGACGTCGTGGTTGCGATCAAAGGGCCCCTCACAACCCCCGTAGGTGGCGGCATCAGGTCTCTGAACGTCGC
Organism: Arenicellales bacterium; assembly: GCA_029287965.1. Classification (GTDB taxonomy): domain Bacteria; phylum Pseudomonadota; class Gammaproteobacteria; order BMS3Bbin11; family BMS3Bbin11; genus JARFQC01. Next base: position 876 of record JARFQC010000059.1, on the reverse strand, counting down.
CCTGCGCCAGGATCTCGACCTCTATGTCTGCCTGCGCCCGGTACGCTACTTCAACGGTGTGCCCAGCCCGCTAAAAGCCCCTGAAGACACGGAGATGGTCATCTTCAGGGAGAATTCCGAGGATATCTATGCCGGCGTCGAATGGGAGGCCGGCTCCGATGAAGTCAGCAAGGTCATCGATTTTCTGCAGAACGAGATGGGCGTGAGCAAGATCCGTTTCCCTGATACGTCCGGGATCGGCATCAAGCCGGTCTCGCGTGAAGGCACCGAGCGCCTGGTACGCCGTGCCATCCAGTACGCCATCGAGCAGGACCAATCCAGCGTTACCCTGGTGCACAAGGGCAACATCATGAAATTCACCGAGGGTGCCTTCAAAACCTGGGGCTATGAGCTGGCGAAGAAGGAATTCGGTGCCACCGAGATTGACGGCGGCCCCTGGTGCCGCATGACCAATCCCGTCACGGGCAACGAGATCGTCATCAAGGACGTGATCGCCGATGCCTTCCTGCAGCAGATCCTGCTGCGCCCGCGCGAATACGACGTCATTGCCACCATGAACCTGAACGGCGATTACATCTCCGATGCGCTGGCAGCCCAGGTCGGCGGTATCGGCCTTGCCCCGGGCGCCAACCTGTCCGACGAAGTGGCCATTTTCGAGGCCACCCACGGTACGGCCCCGAAATATGCCGGCAAGGACCAGGTCAACCCGAGTTCCGTGATCCTGTCCGCTGAAATGATGCTGCGCCACATGGGCTGGAACGAGGCTGCCGAACTCATCATCAAGGGCATCGAAGGCGCCATCCAGGCCGGCACGGTCACCTATGATCTGGACCGGCTGATGGAGGATTCCACCAAGGTCAGCTGCTCGGGCTTCGG
>JARFQC010000034.1 GCA_029287965.1 Arenicellales bacterium | reverse complement strand
GGAGATGTGTATAAGAGACAGGCATTAAGCCATGCCGCTATGTCTCCAACCGGTGGTGTGAAAGCTGGAATTTTTCCGTTCCCAGCACGACCAGGGCCGCCTCGTAGCCCGGCGCAAAGGCCCATTGCCGCTGCGCCCAGGCTTCCCGCCTTTCGGTAATCTTATCCACAACAGCCAGGGTACCGTTGTCGGTACAGCTGCATTCGAAGCGGTCCAGGCCTTCCATTAACTTGAGACCCCGCGCTTTCACATGTGCCTCCTTCAGCGTCCAGATGCGGTAGAACAATGCCTCATCGGCCGATGAATCCAGCAGTTGATTTTCATCCGGGGTGTAGAAGCGGTTGGCCAGGGCATGATAGTCACGGCCCTTACGAACCGGCTCGATATCAATGCCGACCCGGTTTTTCTCTGCCACGGCAATGAGACACATATCTCCGCTATGACTCAGATTGAACTCTATGCCTTGCGCGTCATCAGCCAGTGTCGGCTTGCCGTTGCGGTTGTAAGCAAAAACAAGATTCCCGGCACCCCGGTCAAGGTACTCGGCGAGGACACGCCGGGTCGCGACGCGCGAACGCAGAAATGCCTGCCGTGCACGAGCATGGCTGATTTTACCGAGACGCAGCAGTTCATCGGTGGAAAGCAGTTCGGGAAGATCGTTGGCAGGGCTGTCCAGCGACGTACTCCACAGGTGGACGGCCATCCCCGCCTCGATATCAGCGGGCATGATCAGGCGTTATGCCGGTAGCCTGAAGTAATCGGATAACGGCGGTCCCGGCCAAAGGCCCTGCGGGTTATGCGTACGCCGGGAGCGGCCTGCTTGCGCTTGTACTCATTCAGATCGACCATGCGTATCACCCGGGCGACCGTCTCCCGATCGAAACCTTCTGCCTCGATTTCATCGATCCCCCGGTCATGCTCAACGTAGTGCTCCAGGATCGCATCCAGGAGTTCATAGGGTGGCAGGCTGTCCTCGTCCTTCTGGTCGGGGGCCAGTTCTGCGCTGGGCGGCCTGTCGATGACACGCTGCGGTATCACTACACCATCCTGGTTGCGCCAGTTGGCGAGTGCGTAGACGAGCATCTTGGGCACGTCCTTGATGGCCGCATAACCGCCGGCCATGTCGCCATACAGGGTCGCATACCCCACGGCCATTTCACTCTTGTTGCCGGTCGTCAGCACGATGCGCCCCTGCTTGTTGGAGATCGCCATCAGGATAATGCCCCGGCAGCGCGCCTGGATGTTCTCTTCAGTGGTATCAACGGGCATACCGCTGAAACTGTCCTGCAGCGCGTCCAGGAACGACTGGAACATCGGTTCAATGGGAATGACCTGGTGATGCACGCCGAGCACTTCGCACTGCTGTACGGCGTCTTCGTTACTCATGTCATGGGTGTACCGCGACGGCATCAGAACCGCTTCCACGTTTTCTGCGCCGAGTGCGTCACTGGCTATTGCCAGGGTCAGGGCCGAGTCGATGCCGCCGGACAAGCCGATCACGGCACCCTTGAAACCGTTTTTTTGCACGTAGTCGCGAACGCCACTTACAATTGCCGTGTAAATGGATTCGAGCCTGTCCATCCGGGGTACTATGCGGCTGGGAACAGGCACGAGCCTGTCATCTACCAGGTTGAACTCGACAAGCTCCAACGACTCAGTGAAAAAGGGAGCGGAAAGAACGGTCTCGCCGGCCGCATCGATGACGAATGAACCGCCGTCGAACACCAGCTCGTCCTGGCCGCCAACGAGATTCACGTACACGACCGGCACATCATTCACCCGGGCCTGCCGTCCGACCGTGACGAACCGCTCCTCTACCTTGTCCATGTGATATGGCGATGCATTCAGATTGAGGATGACCTGGGCACCGGCCTCGACGGCCTGTTCTACCGGACCATTGACCCAAATGTCCTCGCACAGGGTAATACCGACCCGGCCGGAAGGTGTCCCGATGACACAGGCTTTGCGGCCTGCGCTGAAATACCGCTTCTCATCGAACACGCTGTAGTTAGGCAGGTTCTGCTTGTCGTAGCGACCGAACTGCACCCCGTCTCGTATCACGATGGCCGAGTTGTACAGCTTGCCGCGTTGTTCTACCGGGCAGCCGATCACTGCAGTGATACCATGCAGTTCACTCTGGATCAGCTCAATTTCATTTTCGCAGTCGCGGATAAAACCGCCTCTCAGGAGCAGGTCCTCGGGCGGATAGCCGGTCAGGCACAGTTCAGGAAAGACAATGATGTCGGCCTGGTAGATATCCCGCGCTTCATGCGCGAGATACAAAATGCGCTGACGATTGCCGGCCAGGTCACCCACCAGGAAGTCCTGCTGCGCAAGTGCAATTTTAAGAGTTCGGTTCATCGGGTAAAACCAGCCGGATCATACAGTTAAAGGCGTTATAAAATCCGCTCGATGATACACTTCCCGCCATGCAAACCGAAATTATTGCATCCATACTCGATGTCCCGGAAGCCGACTGGGATGCCATCAACTACGACAACAACCCCTTTACCAGCCACGCATTCCTGGCCGCGCTGGAAGAAGCCGGCTGCGTGGGGGACGGGACAGGATGGTTGCCGCGATACCTGCTACTGCGCGATGACAGGCGACTGCTGGCCGCGCTGCCGATGTACGCTAAAACCCATTCATGGGGTGAATATGTTTTCGACTGGGCATGGGCCGATGCATGGCAGCGTTACGGCATGCAGTATTACCCCAAGCTCATCGTCGCCATACCGTTTTCCCCGGTCACCGGCAGGCGTCTGCTGATGGCGCCCGGAGAGGATATGTCGGCTGCATTGATTGATGCAGCGCGTACCTATGCCAATACGACTGACGCCTCGTCACTGCACTGGCTGTTCCCGACCAAGGCAGAATGCCACACGCTGCAAAACACCGGCATGCAGATACGCCATGCGGTCCAGTTCCACTGGCAAAATCAGCACTACACTGATTTCGCAGACTTTCTGTCCACCATGACATCGCGCAAGCGGAAAAAAATTCTGCGTGAACGCAGGCGCGCGATAGAGCAGGATCTCGAGTTCGAGCTCATCAGCGGTGACCAGATCACCCCGGAGCACATGGAACTGATGTACGACTTTTACCTGCGAACCATCCATACCCATGGCTCGCAGGCCTACCTGAGGCGGCGTTTTTTTGAACTACTCGGGCAAAGCCTTGCCCGCCATGTCGTCCTGATCTTCGCTCGCCACGAGGGATCAATCGTCGCGGGCGCATTGAACATCCGTGGTGAAGACTGCCTGTACGGACGCTACTGGGGATGCAGCGAAGAGTATGACAGCCTGCATTTCGAAACCTGCTACTACCAGGCCATCGACTACTGCATTCGCGAGGGCATACAACGCTTCGAAGGCGGCGCCCAGGGCGAACACAAGCTGAGCAGAGGTTTTTTGCCGCACATTACCTGCTCCGCCCACTGGATGAAGGAAAACCTGTTAAGCGACAGCATTACGGATTTTCTCGAGCGGGAAAAAGTCCACGTTGCCCACTATCGCGATTTGCTCAATGAGCACTCGCCGTATAAATCGGACTGACGCACTGAGCGGCCGCTTCAGCGGGCATGAACGCTGACTGCTGCCATGCCATTGAACTGATATACTGAATCAAGCCTACACAGCCGATTTAACATGCTTCTCATCACGCCGGATACACCTGAAACAGAATTCCCATCCCCGGATGCCGCGACCGACGAGGGACTGGTAGCGGTCGGGGGAGAGTTGACGACCAGTCGTCTGCTCAGCGCCTATAGAAACGGGATATTCCCCTGGTACAGCAATGACCAGCCGGTACTCTGGTGGTCACCTGAACCGCGTGCCGTGCTGTTCCCGGAAGGCATCCGAATCTCACGCAGCCTGCGCAAGTCGCTCAGACACAAGGATTTCCAGGTTACTGCCGATACCGATTTCGCAGCCGTCATCAACGCCTGTGCCGAACCGCGTGGCCTGCCACCCTATAGCGGGACATGGATCACGGAGGAAATGAAAACCGCCTATATCGAGCTGCATAATCTCGGCTATGGCCACTCCATTGAAGTATGGCGGGATGGCAAGCTCGTCGGCGGCATGTACGGACTGCAGCTGGGCAGGGCTTTTTTCGGAGAGTCGATGTTCAGCCGGGTCTCGGACGCATCAAAAGTAGCCATGGTCAGCTTATCCGAATATGCCGTCAGACATGGCATCGACTTCATCGACTGCCAGCTGCCGACTGACCACCTCGCCCGTATGGGTGCCGTCAACATGAGTCGCAACGCCTACCTGGAATTACTTGGCAAGGCACTGCAGCATGGCGACAGCACGGCAACCTGGTCACTGGATACGGAGACTGAGGGCTAGAGTCTGTCGCGATGTCCCTGTCCGAGCGTAAATTCTACATATCCACTTCGCACGAGTGCGGCTACCTGCCTGACGCCACGGCCACTTCGCTGGTGGCCGATCCGCAGGCTCCGCTTGATGCAGACAGTTACTCGCAACTGATCCAACTGGGCTTCAGGCGCAGCAGCGACATTGTCTACCGCCCCCATTGCACTGGCTGCAGCGCGTGCATAGCGATCCGCATCCCGGTTGCAGAATTTTCAGTCTCCCGCAGTCAGCGGCGCCTGTGGCAGAAAAACAATGACCTGGCCGTTACCAGCCTGCCCTGTACATTCGATGATGAGCACTACCAGATATACCGGCGCTATCAGTCTGCACGCCATGCTGGCGGCAGCATGGACGTCGATGATCCGGAGCGGTACATCAGTTTTTTTACCGCTGCCGGGATAGAAACGCGGTTGGTAGAATTCCGTCTCGATGACAAATTGCTATGCGTAGCCGTTATCGACTGGTTGCCTGCCGGTTTATCGGCGGTCTACACCTTCTTTGATCCGGAATACAGCGACAGGGGTCTGGGTGCCTACGCCATTCTGTGGCAAATCATGCGAGCCAGAAAAATCGGTCTGTCTCATGTCTACCTGGGCTACTGGATCAGGGACTGCGACAAGATGTCGTACAAGGCTCGCTACAGACCTCATGAGCTTTTCATCGACAATCGCTGGTTGAGAACTTAAGCTCCGCAGGCTGCCACGGGAACGGAATAGATAGTAATGATCAGCAAAACAATAACAATCATGCGCCTGACACTGGTCGCTGCCCTGCTCGCCTTACCTTTGGCAGCACCCGCGGAGGAAACAGAAGAGAAGCTGAACGCAGACACGATCAGCGCTGAACTTTATAAAATCGAAGCAGACATCAAGGATGAGCGCTTCCTGCTCAAAAACTTGGATGAGTACCTGGCCCAGCTGCCAGGGTTCACGAGCTGGTCAAAAAAGTGCATCACCGAATCTGAAGCAAATGTTGCCGAGATCACTGCTCGCCTGAAAGAAATTGGCGAACCAGCAGATAACGAGCCGGATGATGTACGCTTTACACGCACCAAACTGACGACTGACCAGGAAAATGCCAGCAACACGCTCGCGAGCTGCAAAACCCTGTTGGTGCGCAGCGACACCGCGATTAAGAACATCAGTGAATTCCGCAGGGATAACCTCCAGCGCCAGTCGTTCGCCCATGGCCGCGATATCGTAACGGTCGTCACAACAGTGGCAACCGGGTCGAACCAGTGGCTGGACGAATTCGTCGCAAGGATCAGTTCGGCCCAGGGTATGCGGGCGCTGAACGCCAGCCAGCAGCTGATGCTGTTTAACCTGATTCTCCTGTCGCTGGCCATAGGCCTGATCATTCGCAGGTCCCTGTCTCGCTGGCAGGGTGAATCGCCGGGGCGCTGGCAAAAAACCCGCCTTGATGATGGTGATATTGGCAAAAGGGTACTGGCAGCACTGGCCATGACGACGCGGCGCTACATAGTTCCGCTGCTGGTCAGCGGCAGCATAGGCGTTTTCATGTCGGTCGAGACATACGATTTTGTTCCGACCCCGCTGATTACTATCATCATGGATGGTCTGCCCCTGCTGATACTTGCCTTTGCGTTAACCTATTTCGCCTTCAAGGCACTCGGCGACATGGGTTTGCGTTCCGATATCGATCCGCAGATCAATCATTCACTGCGCAAGCGCTTCAACATACTGGCCATCGTGTGGTTCAGCGGATACATGCTGTTCCAGACCATTCTGGCCAACAGCATGTCTGAGTCCGTGTTCTTCCTGGCCCGTGCAGTCCTGGGCATTATCCTTGTACTGAACGTAATCTGGATCATATGGCTGACGAAGAAAATCGAAGGCCAGGGATTGAACGTAACGGTCCGGATCATCACCAGCCTGATCCTGGTCGCCGCCGTGGTCGCCGAGTTGACCGGTTACCGCAACCTTTCCAGTTATATCCTGCGCGGCATTGTCGGCACACTGGTAGCGTACGGACTCTTCCAGGTTCTCAGCCTTCTGATGCGCACCTTCCTCGCCGAGTTCGAAGCCGGCAAGTCGCAATGGCAACAACGGATAAGAAGAAAGGCCGGCATCGGGATGGGTGACTCCATACCCGGATTCATCTGGGTGAGGTTTATCGCGACACTCACTCTCTGGTTCGGTTTCATAGCTGCATTGCTGGCAATATGGAAAGTCCCGGAGTCGGACGTGAAGCGGATCGGGGGCTACCTGACTGACGGATTCACGGTAGGTTCAATTGACATCGTTCCGCTGCGCATCTTCGAAGCAATAGTAGTACTGATTATTCTGCTCACACTGAATGGCTGGATTCAACGCAGGCTCGACAGGAACTGGCTCGCCCTGACAGGGCTGGAACGCGGCTCGCGCGAGTCGATTGCCACGGTCGGCAATTACATCGGCATCGCCCTGGCCATCATTATCGCCCTCGCCGTTGCAGGCATGGATTTTTCCAAACTCGCCATTATCGCCGGCGCCCTGTCCGTTGGTATCGGCTTCGGACTGCAGAACATCGTCAACAATTTTGTCTCGGGACTGATCCTGCTGTTTGAACGGCCGATCAAAACGGGCGACTGGGTGGTCGCCAGCGGCGGCGTGGAAGGCCATGTAAAAAAAATCAGCATACGCTCCACGCAGATAGAGTCCTTCGACCGCGCGGACATCATCGTGCCGAACTCGGAACTGATTGCAGGCAACCTGACTAACTGGGTGCACAAGAACCGTAACGGACGCATCCGCATTCCGGTCAGCGTTGCTTATGGCTCCAATACCGAACAGGTCAGGGACCTGCTCACCGGGATTGCCGGCAGCCACCCGGACGTCATAACAGGTCATCCGGATATGCACGATCCCAGGGCGCTGTTCCTCGCCTTCGGCGACAGCTCGCTTGATTTTGAACTGCGCTTTTTCGTCAAGGACATTCAGAAACGAATCAACCTGACCAGCGATATGAACTTCGCCATCGACAAGGCATTCCGGGAAAACGGCATCGAGATTCCCTTTCCCCAGCGCGACGTGCATATGCGCGATTCCGGCCCGGCAACGACACCGCCAGAGAAAAATAACGATTCAAATCCCGGCTGAATACATGGCGAACATGGCAAATCCGCCCTTTACCGCATCATGCCGATACGGCAGAATACGCGCCCATTAAGAATTCACAGGTATTTCCGGTTTGGCAAAGGAAGAATCCATTGAAATGGAAGGGACCATCATCGAGACCCTTCCAAATACGACCTTCAAGGTTGAGCTCGAGAACGGACACGTAGTGACCGCCCATATCTCAGGCAAGATGCGCAAGCACTACATTCGTATTTTGACCGGGGACAAGGTCACCGTACAGCTCACTCCGTACGATCTCACCAAGGGCCGTATCACGTACCGGGCACGCTAGCCGGTTCACCCGTCCGGTGTTCGAGCACCCTGCCCCGCAACGGGCTGCGGCGCGGAAAATGCGCCTGCAAAAATTCCATCTGATCTGACAACACCCGCCTCGCCTTGAGGAATACGTACTCGGCATGAGTCGGCACGAAAGGCACGGCCAGCAGTTCCAGTCCTGCCTGCTCAGGCGTACGTCCGGCCTTGAACGTATTACACCGCCGACAAGCGGTCACGACGTTGCTCCACAAGTTCAATCCACCCTGGGTTAGCGGTGTTACGTGATCCCGCGATAATTCGCTGCGATTAAAATGCCCACCGCAGTACATGCACAGCCACGCGTCCCGGGCAAACAGGGCCGTGTTATTCAAAGGTGGTACGTATTCCGGGGCACAAAAGCCCGGCTTGCGGCATTGCCCCTGCGTTGCGAGGATGGAATTGATTTCGATGACGCTGCGCTGACCGGTCCTGGCACATGTGCCACCGTAAGCCCGATGAACGATATCTCCGCAGGTATAGGCCACCTGGTCAAGATAGTAGAGTTTGATGACGTCCCTTACAGACACCCACTCAAGCGGCATGCCTGAAATGTCAGTCCGAAGTATCCAGTGCAGGTCCATATTCATGGTATCGCTCTATATGCGCTAATGGCTGAATATGGACGCAAATAATCATCTATTTTTCATGGGGTTGCAAAAGTTTTTTTGACGTCTATTTAGTCTGGAAATCCGGCACGGTCTGGGATAAAGTTACTAGTTGGGTTGCCATCCAGAAGCCACCAGAAGCGCTTCACCTCTCGCCCGCCGGCCGGGCCCATGGCATGCCAGCACAGATTACCAGGCAGGAAGATACTTCCCGCGGTCAGACAAAACTCAAAATCCACTCACAGGGGTAAACCATGTCAATCAAACACCCAGTCGTTGCCATTACCGGCTCTTCCGGCGCAGGTACAACCACCGTAAAGGATGCCTTCGAGCATATTTTCTTCCGCCAGAAAATCACCCCGCTGGTCGTTGAAGGAGACAGTTTTCACAGCCTCGACCGCGCAGCATTTAAAGTGGCCGTATCCAAAGCTGAAGGCGAAGGTAATAATTTCTTCAGTCATTTTGGCCCGGAAGCCAACCATTTCGACAAGATTGCGGAGACCTTCAAATCATACGGCGACTCAGGCAAGTGCCAGCGCCGCTACTACATCCACAGTGATGAAGAAGCAGCCACCCACAATGCACGCCTGGGCAGCGATTACACTCCCGGACAGTTCACTCCCTGGGAAGATGTAGACGAGCCATCAGACCTGCTGTTCTACGAAGGCTTGCATGGCGGTGCCAGGGACGGTGACATAGACGTTTCCAAGTACGTAGACCTACTGATCGGTGTGGTACCCATCGTCAACCTGGAATGGATTCAGAAGATTTTCCGCGACAACGCACAGCGCGGTTACGCAGCAGAGGAAATCGTCGATACGATCCTGCGCCGCATGCCCGACTACGTGAACTATATTACCCCGCAGTTCTCCAGTACCGACATCAACCTGCAGCGCGTGCCAACCGTGGACACGTCCAATCCTTTCATCGCGCGCGATATTCCGACGCCGGACGAAAGTTTCGTCATCATTCGCTTCAAGGATCCGTCCAAGTTCGGCACCGACTTCCCGTACCTGCTGAACATGATCCCGAACTCGTTCATGTCACGCCGGAATTCCATCGTCGTACCGGGCGGCAAGATGGGCTTCGCGATGGAGCTGATTCTGGCACCCATCATTCAGGAAATGATCGAAAAAAGCCGTACCTGATTACGCCAGTCGGGGAAGTACGTCATCCCGGTGCAGACCGGGGTGACCCCGGCCCGGACATCTCACCCGGGCACAAAAAAAGCCGGATCGTCTGATCCGGCTTTTTTAATGTATCGCTAACCTGCAGTTACTTGATCTTGGATTCCTTGTACATCACGTGCTTGCGAACCACCGGGTCGAATTTCTTGATCTCGAATTTTCCGCTCATGGTGCGCTTGTTCTTGGTCGTGGTGTAGAAGTGACCGGTTCCGGCACTGGATACGAGTTTGATCTTGTCACGCATGATTGCTCTCCTCAGATCTTTTCGCCACGGGCACGAATTTCGGCCAGGACGGTGTCAATGCCTTTCTTGTCGATAATGCGCTGGCCTTTGCTTGAGACACGCAGCCTCACAAAGCGCTTTTCGCTTTCGACCCAGAAACGACGGTTGTGCAGATTCGGCAGGAAGCTGCGACGTGTCTTGTTGTGCGCATGGGAAACGTTGTTTCCGCGGACGGTGCGCTTACCTGTTACCTGGCATACTCTGGCCATGTCTGTTAATCCTTGGCGATCAGTTAATCTGGATACGTACCGGGCTAATGCCGGAAAGGCGCGAATTTATACCAGAAATCAGAGCGTTTGAACAGTGCTGCGGTTGAAAGTTCGCAGAAAACCGCAGAAATCGTAATTGGCCTGATAAATGATTATCCAGATGCGACCGTGGGAGCGATAGCCTATCGCGATTGGCAATCGCTCCCACGCGAGAATAAGTAATGTTAATCCCCGCAATTAAAGAGGCATGCAGCGGGCTTTACATCAACCCCTGTTCCGACAGCGACAGGGGCTGACCGTCGCCGACAATGAAATGATCCAGCACCCGGACATCGATCAGCGACAGTGCCTCCTTGAGACGATGTGTCAGCGATATATCAGCCTGGCTGGGTTCGGTTACACCGGAAGGGTGATTGTGCGCGAGGATCACAGCCGCTGCGTTGTGCCCCAGCGCCTTACGGACAATTTCGCGCGGATGGACAGATGCGCCGTCTATCGTGCCGTTAAAGCACTCCTCGAAGCAGATAAGGCGATGCCGGTTGTCGAGAAATAACACGCAGAACACCTCGGCATTCCTGTCGCGCAGGCTGGCATGGAGATAATCTCGCACATGCCCCGGGCTGGTAAAGCTGTCGCGCTCTCCGAGCCCCTCGGCATAATGTCGGCGGGCAATTTCAAGAATGGCCTGGCATTGCACATAGGTCGCCATACCAAGCCCCCGGGTACTGCAAAAGCCGTCCATGTCGGCGCTAAGCAATGCACGCAGTCCGCCAAATTTTTGCAACAGGTTCCTCGCCAGGTCGACCGCGCTCTGCCCCTGTATTCCGGTCCGCAGCAGGATGGCGAGCAATTCTGCATCGCTCAGGGTCGCTGCCCCTCGCTGCAGCATCTTTTCCCGCGGGCGTTCGGCCGCTGGCCAGTTTTTGATAGACATCCTTGTCTCCTAGTCTGTAGTGCAGATCCCTTGCACTGGTATAGTTCGTTCCCGGCTCCGAACACGTAATGTTCGTACAAACCTTGCAGCTATTGTGCGGTAAAATAATCGGCTATGGCAAACACACTGACAGGCAAGCACATCCTGCTCGGCATCAGCGGCGGCATCGCCGCGTACAAGAGTGCCGTTTTATGCCGCGAGCTGATCAAGCGCGGGGCTGACGTCCGTGTCGTCATGACCCCGTCTGCGACACGTTTTATTACCCCCCTGACACTGCAGGCACTGAGCGGTCACCCGGTTCAGCATGACCTGTTCGATGCCGAAGCCGAACATGGCATGGGGCACATCGATCTCGCCCGCTGGGCGGAACTGATTCTGGTCGCACCGGCGACGGCACAGGCCATAACCCGCCTTGTTCACGGCCAGGCAGACGACTTGCTCTGCGCCACGGTACTCGCCAGCTCAGCACCGTTATGTGTGGCACCGGCGATGAACCGGGGCATGTGGGACAACCCGGCCACCCGGGACAATATTGCAGTGCTGCATGAGCGCCAGGTGCACGTACTGGGGCCGGCAGAAGGCGACCAGGCCTGCGGTGAGCATGGCCCGGGCCGCATGCTCGAGCCTGAGCAGCTTGCAGAGCAGGTCGAACTGCTGTTCGCGGATGCCGTCCTGCAAGGTGTTAAAGTTGTTGTTACCGCCGGGCCAACCTGGGAAGCGATCGACCCGGTCCGCGGCCTGAGCAACCGGAGTTCAGGAAAAATGGGTTATGCCGTCGCACAGGCGGCCAGCCGCGCAGGGGCTGACTGCATCCTGATCAGCGGACCCACCCGCCTGACCTGCCCACAGGGCGTGACCAGAATCAACGTGAGCAGCGCCCGGGACATGGCTGAAGCGGTGCAGGCGGAAATGAACGACTGCGACATCTTCATCGCCGTGGCAGCAGTCGCAGACTACCGCCCGGTTACCCCGCAAGACGAGAAAATCAAGAAGGACAGCGAATACCTGAACCTGGAACTGGTACGCAACCCGGACATTCTTGCCAGCGTGGCAAGCGGTGAGCCTCGTCCGTATACCGTCGGCTTCGCTGCAGAAACCCGGAATCTGGAAACGTATGCACGACAAAAACTTGTCTCCAAGCAGATCGACCTGATTGCAGCCAACCCGGTCGCCGGAGAGAATAGTGCCTTCGATTCGGATGACAATGAATTGCTGCTCATTGACAAGGCATCTACCCTGCAACTACCGCGCGCCAGTAAACCGGTGCTCGCCCACCAGCTAATCAAGGAGATAGCAAAACGCTATGGGAGCCGCTAATCAAGTCACGAACTCGTATCCTGTATCCCTTGCATCCTGCTTTTACGATACCAGCCTGCATAAAAAGCCGGCTATCACCTGCGGTTCGCGCATTGAACCGGAATATAATGCCGCACAATCAACTTTGCCCTGAATTGAATAGAGGCTTCTATGAAACACATTGAACTGAAAATACTGGACCCCAAAATCGGTGAGCAGATTCCCCTGCCCGAGCATGCCACCAACGGGTCTGCCGGCATCGATCTGCGTGCCTGCCTGGACGAACCTCTGCTGGTCAGGCCAGGCGAAACGCACCTGATTGGTACCGGTATAGCCATTCATATCGGCAACTCCGATTACGCTGCCATGCTACTGCCCCGTTCCGGTCTTGGCCACAAGCACGGTATCGTTCTCGGCAATCTTGTCGGCCTGATTGATTCGGACTACCAGGGCGAGCTGAAGGTGTCATGCTGGAACCGGGGCGATACGGACTTTACCGTCAACCCCGGCGAACGCATCTGCCAGATGGTGATCGTGCCGGTCGTTCAGGCAGAATATGACATCGTCGAAGATTTTGAAGCATCGGACCGCGGCACGGGTGGCTTCGGTCATACCGGAACGCATTAAGGATAAAAAACATGAGCAACCAGAGTATTGCAATGGATGAATTTCCGCACGAAATTTTCAAGGCCTATGACATTCGCGGCATCGTCGACAAGACACTGACCACGGACATCGCACGCATGATCGGCCAGGCCTTCGGTACGGAAGCGCTGCAAAAAGGCGTCGAAAGCGTTGTCGTGGCGCGTGATGGACGCCTGTCCGGTCCTTCACTGATTGCAGCCCTGAGCGAAGGCCTGCGCGCCAGCGGCATTGATGTCATCGACATCGGCATGGTGCCGACGCCAGTGCTGTACTTTGCCACCTATCATCTTGAGACCGGCACCGGCATCATGATCACCGGTAGTCACAACCCGCCTGAATACAACGGGCTTAAAATGGTCATGGCGGGTGAGACCCTGTCAGGCGACCGCATCCAGGACCTGAAGCAGCGCATCCTGTCGAGTGACTATGCCTCGGGCAACGGCGGCCAAAGTACTGTCGACGTCAAGCCTGCCTACATGGACCGAATCGCATCGGAAGGCGATTTTTCACGCCAGATTCATGCCGTCGTCGACTGTGGCAACGGCGTTGCCAGTGAGCTGGCCGAACCATTGCTGTCACGTCTGGGCTGCAAGGTTACTCCCCTGTACTGCGAGACCGATGGCAAATTCCCGAATCACCACCCCGATCCGAGCCAGCCCGACACGCTGACCGACCTGATTGCTAAAATCGCCGAAACCGGTGCAGACGTGGGGCTTGCATTTGACGGTGACGGTGACCGACTGGGCCTGGTCACCCCGCATGGCAAGATCATCTGGCCGGACCGTCAGCTGATTCTGTTTGCCCTGGACATCATCAAGAAG
>JARFQC010000016.1 GCA_029287965.1 Arenicellales bacterium | reverse complement strand
TGTGATACTGCTTGGCGAAATGCGTGACCCGGAGACTATTGATATGGCCCTGACCGCTGCGGAAACCGGTCACCTGGTCTTCTCGACGCTTCACTCACCGGATGCCGCCGAAACGATGAACCGTATCGTGTCCGTCTTCCCGCCCAATGCCCAGCCGACTATTCGTTCCAAGCTTGCCGGTAACCTGAGAGGTATCGTCAGCCAGCGCCTGATACCGCATAAGTCAGGCAAAGGACGCGCGCTGGCAGCAGAAGTCATGACAACTTCCGCGCTGGTAAGGGAGTACATACTCGATCCGCTCAAGGTCGCAGAAATTGCTGAGGTGATAAAGAAAGGCACCGTTGCGGAAGGGATGGTTCCATATGATCGCAGCCTGCTGGAACTGGTGCGTAAAGACCAGATTACCGATGACATCGCTCTTCAATATGCTTCAAGTCCAACAGACCTGAAGCTGAAACTGGAAGGATTCTGACCCCGGAACGGGTTATCAGTATTTTCAATGCATGATTAAGGATTGCCTTATATAACGTCGTGGCCTAGACTTCAGGGTTCATTTTT
Organism: Arenicellales bacterium; assembly: GCA_029287965.1. Classification (GTDB taxonomy): domain Bacteria; phylum Pseudomonadota; class Gammaproteobacteria; order BMS3Bbin11; family BMS3Bbin11; genus JARFQC01. The sequence goes on along the minus strand of JARFQC010000016.1, from coordinate 12,238 downwards.
TCGGCTAGGCATTACACATGGCGGATCGACGTCTACAGGTATTTCACACGGTAGCAAGGCTGCTCAGCTTCACCAAGGCTGCGGAGTCTCTGCACATGACGCAACCGGCGGTTACGTTCCAGATTCGCCAGTTGGAAGAATATTTCAATACGCGGCTTTTCGATCGCACGCATAATCGCATTAGTCTTACCGAGGCAGGTGAAAAAGTTTACGCCTACTCGGAACGTATTCTCGGCCTGTACCGGGAAATGGATAACGAGATACGCACACTCACCGGGGAAATAATCGGCGTCCTGGTAATAGGTGCGAGCACAACGGTGGCCGAATACCTCCTGCCCAAACTCCTGGGCGAATTCCAGGTACGGTTTCCCAAGGTCAAACTTCGCCTGCGCGTATCAAATTCCATGGGCGTCGTGCACATGGTCGAAAACAACGATATTGATATTGGCCTGGTCGAGTCCCCGGTCGGCAACAAGAGTCTTGCCGTGGATGTATGCTGGAGCGACCGGCTTGCGCTGATTGTCCCACCTGATCACGAACTCGCAGGCAAGGAATCAGTACACATCAGCGAACTGACCCGCTACCCGTTTGTTTCACGCGAGGAAGGGTCGGGTACCCGCTGTGTTGTCAGTGACTACCTTGAAGATAACGGCATGAGCATGACGGACCTGGACCTTAGCCTGGAATTTGGCAGCCCGGAGGCCATCAAGAATGCCGTCGAAGCCGGGTTGGGCATTTCTATTGTTTCAGAATCCACCCTGGCCAAGGAACTGGAGCTCAAGACGCTGACATCCATCAATCTTGACCCGCCATTGCACCGCCCGTTTTCACTGGTTCATCAACGGCAGAAATTCCGCATCCGGGCCATGCAGGAATTTCTCAACTTCGCCCACGAACAATGTGATCAAAGCAAGGCGGATGATTCAGCTGATTAAGCACTCTGTGTTGTGAACAAAGGCGAAAAAGCACTGTTAGCGTCATACCAAAGGCTGCCGCGGGAACAGCAACAGGCGCTGGTCGACTACGCTGAATGGCTGACTACACGTTACGCGGCCGTCAGCGAGAATCTTGCAACCACACCTGAAAAGCCGCTGGATATTCCACGTCCCGAAGAAGAGTCAGTGGTCAAGGCTATACGCCGGCTTTCAAACACCTATCCGATGCTCGACACCAGTGAGATGCTGACCAAGACCTCGTCATTCATGACCCGTCACGTCATGGAAGGTCAGGACAGCGGTGCCATTATCGATGAGATGGAAGACTACTTCCGTGAATGTTACGAGAAGCAGGCCGGTGATGCGGACGGCGCCTGAGTTCAGTACTACAGCGCCCTGACGGCTTCCAGTACCTCTTCCACATGCCCCGCGACTTTCACCTTGCGGAATTCCTTTCTCAGTACGCCCTTGTCGTCAATCACGAATGTGCTGCGTACGACACCCATGTGCTTTTTTCCGTACATGGTTTTTTCGTGAATCACGTCGAACAGTTTACACAGTGACTCATCGCCGTCTGAAATCAGGTCGAACGGAAATTCCTGCTTTGACCTGAAGTTTTCATGCGTGCGCAGAGAATCCCTGGATACGCCCAGGATTTCGCAGTTGAGCTTCTGGAATTCTGCATAATGATCGCGAAAATCACGGCCTTCTGTCGCGCACCCTGATGTATGGTCCTTGGGGTAGAAATAGAGTACGAGGTTCTGGCCTTGCAGGTCTGAAAGTTTGAAGTTGCGTTCAGACGTTGCCTGAACTTCCAGGTCCGGAATCGGTTTATCAAGAGCTGGGGCTGTCATATGTAGTCCTTAAAAGTGGTTGTGTTGAGTATTCTATCAGGCGCGTGACTTTCGGATGCCGTACTGACGTTGCAGTAAAAACAGGAATAACGGTACACCGACCAGTGCTGTTACGACACCGACCGGCACCTGGCGGGGGGCAAGGATAGTCCTGGCCAGGGTGTCAGTGATGACCAGGAAACTGCCCCCTGCTGCAACGGCGGCCGGAAGCAGGGCACGATAATCACCGAAACCAAGCAGTCGCAGAGCATGGGGTACTATCAGCCCGACAAAGCCTATGCTGCCGGCCATGCTGACCGAAACGGCTGTCATGGCAGAGGCCAGGATAAAGATATAGCGACGTAGCATGACTACCGATACACCTAGTGATGCAGCTTGCATCTCGCCTTTCGCCAGCATGTTGAACTGGCGAGCAAACAACCAGCAGATGATGAGAAATCCAATCATCATCGCCAGGCCTGTCCAGGACCCGCTTGACTGCCCAAGGTCACCCATCAGCCAGAAAAGCATACCATGCACCTGCCTCTGGGTAGATAGCGCAAGCAGGAAACTGATACAGGCACTCCAGCCGGCAGCTATTACTACTCCTGTAAGCAGCAGGCGCGCAGGGCTCCAGCTGCCACGTGAAAAGCCAACACTGAAGACCAGCAGGGTGGATAGCAGGGCGCCGCCAAATGCGGCTGCAGGCAGCCAGATGACAGAAATGCCGAGCAGCAGCAGGCTTAGCGATGCAACACCGGCACCGCCGGAAATTCCCAGGATATAGGGCTCTGCAAGCGGGTTGCGTAGCAGCACCTGAAGCAGGGAGCCGGCCATCGCGAGCAGTGCGCCGACGGTGAATCCATCAACAGCACGCATCGCCCGCAGATGAAAGATGGTTTCGTTCAGCGGTGTCGCATTACCCGCTATTAATTCACCGAATTCCTTTACGCCGATATCCGCGCTGCCGGATAGCATGGCAAAGCAGAAGCTTGCCGGGACGAGCCCGACCAGCAGTGCAGTCCTGGCCTTGTGGCGGATCATCCAGCCGGGTTCATGACCAGGATTTCCCAGCCGGTATCTAGTGCATGCTGGCGCAGGCGTTCATCCGGGTTCACCGCAACGGGATGGTCAACCATGCTGAGCAGCGGCAGGTCGTTGTAGGAGTCGGAATAGAACCAGCTGCCCTTCATGTCAACGCAGTTTGCTGCCAACCAGTCGTTAAGGCGCGTGACCTTGCCTTCCCGGTAGCTGGGTACACCCGAAACTTCGCCGGTGTACTGGCCGTCGATTATCTCGGGTTCCGTAGCGATGAGGTGGCTAATGCCAAACTTATCTGCAATCGGGCGGGTAATGAATGAATTCGTTGCCGTAATAATCATTAGTTCAGCGTCACGCTGGCGATGTTGCTCAACCAGTTCCCGCGCCTGGCGGGTGATAATAGGCTCTATGTAGCGGTCGAGGTATTCGCTTCTAAGTTTGTACAGGACATTCATGGGTATGCGTTGCAGCGGTTCAAGTTGAAAGCGTAGAAATTCCATGATATCCATGACACCCGCTTCGTATTCTTCATAGAAGCGATCATTTTCTGCCTGGTGGAGGTCTGCATCGACCATGTTTTTTTCGACGAGAAAGCACCCCCAAAGGTAATCGCTGTCGCCGCGCAACAGGGTATTGTCGAGATCCAGAATGGCGAGATAGCTTTTTTTTCGGTCAGGTGAGTTCATGGCGTGCAGTATTCTAGCCATTATTCTCGCATGCTGCGACGTGGCAGTGTGACTCGCTCACAACCTTATGATAATTTTATAAAGATAGCTTGTTATGAGGTGGGAAATGATTGACAGACAGGGATACAGGCCGAACGTAGGCATCATCCTGTGTAATAGAGAGAACCGGGTATTGTGGGCCCGCAGAATCAATCATGACGGCTGGCAGTTTCCCCAGGGTGGTGTACAACATGACGAGACACCAGAAGATGCGATGTACCGTGAATTGCAGGAGGAGATTGGTCTGGGCATGGAGCATGTCGAGCTGATTGCACGCACACAGGACTGGCTCCGCTACGACCTTCCCTGGTTGAAGAAACCTGGCGCCAAGCCGCGATTCAGAGGGCAAAAGCAGATCTGGTACCTGCTGCGTTTAACCGGCTGCGACAACGATGTGCGCCTGAACGCATCGAAAAAGCCCGAATTCGACAGCTGGAGATGGGTCAGCTACTGGCAGCCGCTTAAGCAGGTTGTTCATTTCAAGCGCGGGGTCTACCGTGCGGCACTTAAAGAGCTCGAGACACATCTGAAATAATTGCATCTTTTTTCTGGACAGACCCGCCAGCACTGTCTATGTTTTAAGCACAAAGGTAAATACAACATATAATCATTCACCTCTAAATCAACGTAGCACGCAGTAAAAAAGACTACGACATAAAAACTACGAAATAAAAATACCAGGATTGAGGAGTTCCACATGAGTACACCTGGGTTAGGAAGTATGTATACGCACGCGCGCAATCTGACGGCGCTGTGTTTCATGGGTGCCCTGTTGATGACTAAACCAGCCCTGGCGCAGGACGACTACCTGTCGAGTCTTGAAGCCGAGGCTGAAAATACCCAGGTGCTTGAGCAAGCAATTGCTGAGCAGGAAAAACTCAAGAAGCTATCCAGTGTGGCACCCGCGCCAAAGCCAGCCAAACCTGAACAGTCCAAGAAGCCCGCACCGAAAAAGACTGCATCGACTGGCAAGAAATCCGGCAAAGCAAATTCCGGGCAGAAAAAATTCGAAGACAGTTTGTTTCAAGAGTTTCCCGGAAATTTTGCCGTGTACTCGTCACTCGACGACGCACAAAAGAAAGAAGTCTACACCGCCTATGTGGATGCCTCTGACCAGGAGGGCCTGATGCGTTTCGGTCCTGTACTGGGCAAGATCCTCGACATGGCATCGCAGTAACCATCCGGTTCACCTGGCACAACAATAACTGTTCAAGTAATAAATCATCTGGAGGAAGTAATGAAACGTAGTTATCGCAATTTAATTATTGGCTGTACTGCCGGCTTATTGATCACCACCGGTGCCAGCGCAGCGGAAGGCAAGGCGGGTGACATGGTTAATATAACTGCAGGCCTCCCTTACGTTGATGTGGATTATCATGGCAAGAGCGTGCGTATCGAGCGTAACCAGGATACCAAGAACCGGCTGACCAACTCGTTCAGCCAGACCTCACGCAAGTGCCCGCCATTCTGTGTGCAGCCTATGAATGTCGCACCCGGTGTGACCACGGTAGGCGAGATTGAACTACTTGATTTCGTTGTCACCAAGGTAAAACGTGGCGATGGTATCCTGATGGACTCGCGTGTACCGAGCTTCTATAAGAAAGGTACCATACCCGGATCGGTCAACATGCCATTCACCATCTTTACCAAGGATCGCACTGATCCGGAACTATCCGATGCGCTCAAGACTATTGGCGTCGTGGAGAAGGATATCGGTGTCTACGACTTCACCAATGCCAAGGACGTGCTGATGTGGTGCAATGGTGCGTGGTGCGGCCAGTCGCCTCGTGCAATAAAAGGCCTGCTGAGCCTGGGCGTCCCGGCAGACAAGATTTCCTGGTATCGCGGCGGCATGCAGATGTGGCAGGTACTGGGCATGAAGACAGTAGCAGGCAAATAACCTCCCATCTAAAATGAAAAAGGCCGCATTGCTGCGGCCTTTTTTTTACCAGTCTGAAATGCCTATTTGAGTAGCGTGGCACTGATGATCTTGACCGGCTTGACGGGTACATCATCGCGATCCCCCCTGCTTGCTGTCGCGACGTTCTCAATCTTGTGTACCACATCCATGCCGTAACTTACCTTGCCGAAAACTGCATAGCCCCAGCCACGCGGGGTCGGGGCAGTATAATCCAGGTTAGTGTTATCGCTGACGTTGATGAAGAACTGGTCTGTCGCGGAGTTCGGGGCAGCCGTTCTTGCCATCGCGATGGTGCCGGTCAGGTTCTGCAGGCCATTGTCTGCTTCGTTGGTAATCGGTTTACCACTGCCAATCTTTTTCAGGGTTTCATCGAGGCCGCCGCCCTGGATCATGAAGCCCTTGATGACACGGTGGAAAATCGTTCCGTTGTAATGGCCCGCATTGACGTAGTTCATGAAGTTTTTAACTGTAACAGGTGCCTTGTCAGGGTACAGGGTTATCTGTATTTCTCCCATGGTGGTATCTAATACGACCACCGGGTTCTGCTGTGCTGAAGCGTTGAAAGCAAATAGCAACGAGGCGAGTAAAAATATCCTGCGACTGATCATAATCGTTATGCTCCTGGTTCCGATTCGAGTTTAAGTATGTAGTTCCAATGATCTTCTGTCACCGGCATGACTGATAGCCTGTTGCCGCGACGCAGCAGTGTCATGCCATCCAGTTCGGGTTTCAGTTTGAGTTCCTGCAGTGTGACCGGGCGCTTGAAAGTGCGAACGTACTTAACATCCACCATGTACCAGCGGGGATTGTCCGGGTCACTCTTCGGGTCATAGTAATGTTCGTTCGGGTCAACTGCGGTATGGTCAGGGTAGCCTTCCCGGGTTACCTTCATGATGCCCACGATGGCAGGTTCCTTGCAGTTGGAATGATAGAAGAAAACCAGGTCGCCCTTCTTGATGTCATCGCGAAGAAGGTTGCGTGCCTGGTAGTTGCGTATGCCATCCCAGTGATCTGTCTTTTTCGGCATGGCTTTGAGGTGTTCAATCCCGAATACGTCGGGCTCACTTTTAAATAGCCAGTAGTTCATGTCTCAATCTCGTATTTTCTGTGCGTTGGGTAGAAGCCGTACCAACCAGCGATGCGGGAATAGTCAGGCAGTGGATCGGGATATATCCAGCAAATGTCATTCAGGTAGCCGCGATCAGTTCTGACGTCCACCCAGTAACTCGTTCCCTTGACCGGGCAATTGTATATCCTGTCACTGGTTTCGAACCTGTCCGCGTCTATACAATCGGGATGGATATAGTAGTTCCCTTCAAGTTCCTGAACCTGGTCCGGTTCAGCCTGTACAAGGGGTGTCTCATCACCCGTCAGCCGGATACAGAGTCTGTTCACGATCCAGCTTCTTCACGACTGACACGTTCGATGTGCGTCGCTTTTCCCGATGCCGGGTCTATCCTGATATGCACACCGCGCAGACTGCCTTTGCCGCTGGCAACCTGGAATCTCCGCGGTAGCTTGTTGATGAAGCGCTGAACAGAAATGTCCTTGTCCATCCCAATCACCGAATCATAGCAGCCCGTCATGCCGGCATCACTGAGGGTGGCACACCCGCCGGGAAGTATACGTTCATCTGCTGTGGGTATGTGGGTATGGGTTCCTATAACGGCGCTGGCACGATTGTCCAGATGCCATGCCATGGCCATTTTTTCACTTGTTACTTCCGCATGAAAGTCGACGAATACACAGGGTGTTTGCTCACGAACTTTATCCAGTACCCCGTCTATAGCGCTGAACGGGCAGTCAAGAGTGGGGTGCATGAATACTGCACCCATGAGGTTCACGATGGCCAGCTTCTCACCTTGCGGCGTTGTGGCAATGTATATCCCATGTCCCGGCGTCTCTGCCGGGTAATTCAACGGGCGCAGCAGGCGGGGTTCATCATCAATGAATTCCAGTGCTTCCTGCTTGTCCCAGATGTGGTTGCCGGAAGTCATTACATCGACACCCAGGCGAAACAGTTCATCGAGTATTTTCGATGTTATGCCGAAGCCGGCCGCTGCATTTTCTATGTTGGCGATCACCAGGTCGGCTTCGTACTCGTCGCGCAGTGAGTCGATATGCTGGGTAAGCACACGTCGACCGGGGCGGCCGACAATGTCGCCGATAAATATAATATTGATCATGAATTTCGTCTGATTATGCGCGCGGGTGTCAGGGTGATATCCGGATGAATGTCCCAGGGCTCATCGGGCAGCTGTGGCGTGTATTGGATGTCGTGTGCAACCGCGACCAGCAATGGTGTACGGCTATGGGTTAGTCTGATAGTGGATAGTGTCCGGTCATAAAAGCCACCGCCCATGCCCAGGCGCCTTCCCTGGTCATCAAAGCCGACGGTCGGCATGAAGATTATATCCATCTTCCGATAGTTGTGCCGTTGTCTGCCTAACGCATGCGGTTCGGGAATACGGAATCGGTTGAGGGTCATTTTCTCGCCAGGTGTGTAAAGGGCAAACTCAAGTCTGTTCTCGTAATTGTCATCAAGTACCGGCAGGTAACAGCTTGCCCCCCTGGTTCGCAGCTTGCGGATCAATGGCATCAAGTCTGTCTCGCCATCGGCGGCGATGAAAAAGGCAATTCTGCTTGCTGTATCAATACCAGGAATGATGGCCAGCGCACGACGAGTCAGTGCCTGACTGGCCAGCTTCTGTCTGAAAGCCGGTAAATTGCGGCGTTTTTCGCGAAGCTTACGGCGTAAGCGGGATTTGTCTGCCATGTGTATTGTGCCGGCCGGTCCGGAGTCGCTGTCGTGCCAGCATGTAATGAGGCGGCGCCCCCGCCTGTGCCGTATCGGTCTTATTCCTTGAACCGAAGGTTCAAGTGGGATTCTTGGCTGGGCATCAGGCTGTCCGTGAGGACGGCTCAACAGCTTTGCGTCTGAACCCCGGGATGTTGGATTAGGTTCTAAGGGATCTCAGAACGAATACGAACACCGCAGCAGGCGCCTGAGAGAATTATAGCTCTATTTCGCCTTGTTTATCCAAAGTCGCTTCAATGCTTTCACGCATGGTCTTTATGCGTTTTTCCACTTCTTCGGTAGATCCGCCCGAGTTACGTAGTTCGAGGAGATCATGGCTGAGGTTCAGGGCGGCCATGACAGCGAGTCTTTCATTGCCGAGGCTGGTCCCGCTTTTCTTGATATCTCGCATGTTCTTGTCGAGGTATGACGCTGCCGTGATCAGGTCTTCGCGTTTCTCGTCCGGGCAGGCCACTGTGTATTCTTTGCCCATGATGGTGATCTTGACGCCTTCCTGGGAATGTCTCACTGGCTTTTCTCCAGAACCTTCAGGCGGCTGACAATCGTTTCAAGACGTTTGCAGGCAATGCGGTTCTTTTCTGCCAGTTTGCCGTTTTCCTTGTTCAGGGAACGTTGATCAATCTGCAGAATGCGGTTGCGTTCCTCCAGGCGACGGCAGTTTTCTGCCAGGTCCTGAATACGGGCTTCCAGTTTTTCCAGTTCTTCGTTAATCACGCGCGAAACTCGATTAAGGTTATTATTTCGGTTTTAGGTAGGGCGGTACGCTGCAGGCTGACCTGTCCAGTACCGCTTGTTACATCCTCCAATACAAAGATAATATGACTTTTTTCCGCGGAATCAAATGTAAATGCCCGCCGTAACTGAATTTTCTGGTCTTAAATGATGGATGAACACGAACAATCGCTGCCAGATTACAACGAATTCGAGGCGATCCTGCAGGAACTGAACAGCAGTCTCGTCGCTTCGGAATGTCATGGCATGGTGTGTGCCGGCCTGACCCATTCGCGGGAGGGTGGACCGGGCGGCATCTCTCCGACCCTGTTCGGTGCGGAAACCGAGACGCTGGTGCAGAATCCCGACATGGCAAGAATGCTTGCCAGGCTGATGCTGCTCAGTGCCGGCTGGCTCGAGCAGGGGAGTTACGACTTCACGCTGTTCCTCCCTGACGACAGCGACCCGCTGCCGACCAGAAGCACGGCGCTGGCTGACTGGTGCCGGGGCTATGTCATGGGCCTGGTCGAGGCAGGTTTGACGGACTTCGACAAGCTGCCTGAGGATGCTGCGGAGGTAGTACGCGACCTGGTCGCAATATCCGAACTGGAGATGTCTGAGGACGATGACGGGTCTGATGAAGACCTCATGCAGATCGAGGAATTCATTCGTGTAGGTGTTCAGCTTGTCTACGAGAACCTCAACAGCGTGGCTGAAAAAGAATGAGCATATTCGCGAAAAGACGCCATGAAGTCATGCAGCTCATGGGGGACGGCGTGGCCATCATTCCTACCGCCGGAGAGAGTCTGCGCAATGGCGACGTACATTTTCCTTTCCGGGCGGCCAGCGACTTTTATTATCTTACCCATTTTCCTGAGCCGGAAGCCGTTGCCGTACTGATCCCGGGGCGCGAGCATGGCGAGTTCATCCTGTTCTGCCGGGAGCGGGATCCGGAGAAGGAAATCTGGGACGGCCGCCGTGCCGGACTCGAAGGCGCCTGTGAACAATACGGTGCAGACGATGCGTTCCCCTTCAGTGACATCGACGAAATACTGCCGGGCTTGCTGGAGAACCGCGACAAGGTATTTTACTGCATGGGCGCCAACCCGGGATTCGACAACCGCCTGATGACCTGGGTAAACGAAGTGCGCAGCAAGGCGCGTACAGGTATCAGTGCCCCCGCGGAAATCCTCGATCTTGGCCATATTCTGCACGAGATGCGCCTGGTCAAGCACAGTGAGGAAAAAGCATTGACCCGGAAGGCCTGCAAGGTATCGGCAAAGGCGCATGTCCGGGCCATGCAGGAGTGTCGGCCCGGCATGAACGAGTACGAAATCGAATCGATATTTTTGCACGAGTTTCGCCGCGCAGGCAGCGAATCAGCTGCCTATCCCAGTATCGTCGCCGGCGGTGAAAATGCCTGCATCCTGCATTACACGGAGAATAACGCTGAACTGCACGATGGCGACCTGCTGCTTATTGATGCGGGTTGTGAAATGGACGGTTACGCCGCAGACATCAGCCGTACCTTTCCGGTCAACGGTACCTTCAGTGGCGAGCAGAGGGCGCTGTATGAAGTGGTCCTCAATGCCCAGCAGGCGGCAATAGACTGCCTGAAGCCCGGCGTGTCGTGGAATGCGCCGCATGATGCGGCAGTGCGTGTGCTGACCGAAGGTCTTGTCGAACACGGTCTGTTGAAGGGCGCTGTAGATGACCTGATCGAGGAAGGTAAATATCGCCGTTTTTACATGCATCGCACCGGTCACTGGCTGGGTATGGATGTCCATGATGTGGGTGACTACAAGGTCGATAGCAAGTGGCGCGAGCTTGAGTCGGGCATGATTCTGACGGTCGAGCCGGGCCTCTACGTCAGTGCCGGAGAAGAAGATATCGATGAGCGCTGGTGGAACATCGGCATTCGTATAGAGGATGATGTTGCCATCACCAGCAGAGGCTGTGATGTGCTCAGCAGTGATGCGCCGAAGCAGGCAGATGATATTGAACAGGTAATGCGTTAGCCGTGGCAGAGGATGATGTAAAAAAAGTTATTTATGATGTCGTGATCGTTGGCGGTGGCATGGTCGGGGCGAGCCTGGCCTGCGCCCTTGGCGAGACAGGCATGCACGTGGCGGTCATCGAAGCAGTGCGTTTCCAGTCAGATGATCAGCCCAGCTACGATGTGCGGACCATTTCACTTTCACATGGCTCACGGGAAATATTTACGTCACTGGGTATCTGGTCGCTGATAGACAAGGCTGCTGTGTGTCCGATCAGGAGTATTCATGTTTCTGACCGGGGACGACCGGGGCTGGCAAGACTCGAAAGCTCGGATGCCGGCGTTGATGCCCTGGGTTATGTGGTCGAGAACCGGGCGCTTGGCAAGGCACTTTTCAAGCGTATTGATGGCCTGGATAATGTCGACATCATCTGTCCTGCCAGCGTTGTCGATGCAAACTTTGACCACGATGCTGCCAGCCTTGTCTGCAAGACAGAAGACGGAGAGCTTGCTGTGGATGGCCGATTGGTTGTTGTGGCCGACGGCGGTCGCTCCGGCTTGCGCGAGTCTCTCGGTATGCAGGTCAGATCAGACGATTACGAGCAGACAGCCATCGTCTGCAATGTGACACCGGGACTGGATCACCGGCATTGTGCCTATGAGCGGTTTACCGAATCGGGTCCTCTTGCACTGCTGCCCATGAACGACAAGCGCTGCTGGTGCGTCTGGGCTGCCAGGCCGGATGAGGTGGATGACTTGTTGGGCCTGGAAGACGAGGCCTTTCTCGATCTGCTGCAGCAGCGGTTCGGCGATCGGCTGGGCCGTTTCAGCCGGGTAGGTGAGCGGTACGTCTATCCCCTGGCTCGCAGCCTGGTCGATATGCAGTATCGTGACCGTGTCGTGCTCATCGGCAATGCCGCCCACACGGTACACCCGGTTGCCGCACAGGGGTTCAACCTGGGTCTGCGTGACGTTGCATGGTTGGCTGAAGTTCTGCAGGCCGGCATGGACGAGGGCCTGGATCCGGGATCGCAACAGGTCCTGCAGCGCTATGCTGACCTGCGTGAGACAGACAACAAGCGGGTAACGGGCTTCACCCATGCAATGATAAAGATATTCACCAGTCGCCTGCTGCCGGTGATCGCAGGGCGGAATGCCGGCCTGCTGGTGGTTGATCTCATTCCGGAACTCAGGACTGCATTGCTCAGGAGAACCATGGGTGTAAGCGGCAGGCAGTCACGCCTTGCAAGAGGGCTAT
>JARFQC010000013.1 GCA_029287965.1 Arenicellales bacterium | reverse complement strand
GGCAGAATGATGGATATCTTCACAGCAGGACTCCGTATTTGAAATAACTCGATATTTCGTTCATAAGAGCATGATTTTACATGTACTAATGCGACATTACGACTTCATCAGGAGGGTGCTGTCGCGTCTGCTGCGGATTTTCCCGCCACCCGTATGGCAGGGAACCATCCCTGCATGGTCCGGAACAGTTCGTCCGAGAAGGTCTGATCCCAGTCCTGCGACCAGTTGACCTGTGCGCCCTGCTCTCGCGCTGACATGTCATCGGCCAGTGTCGTCGCGCGCACCAGGGCGTCCGCCACCGAAGGGATGGTCGGCTCGGCGACGACGAAGTTGCCGGATATGGCCTGCAGTGCTGCAGCGGTTTTGTTCATGCATGAATTGGTGACCACGACCTGGCCGGCGGCGGCCATTTCTACCGGCAGCAGGCTTGGATGCGGCGTGTACATCAGGGCAAGCCCGACATCATAGGTGGGCAGCATTGCCTGGTACTCCTTCAGCCCGACCTTGCCCAGCATCTGCAGCGTTTTCCCGTTGGGCAGATTGATGTCTTCGTAGGTCGTGCCTATGCCGTAAAACTCCCAGTCATCGGGGATGCTGCCACTGCGAATCGCATTCTCCAGCGCCGTCAGGCCAATCTCGAACATGTTGCGTGCCGCATGCGGCTCAGGGCGGGCATAAAACAGGAGCTTTTTCGTGTTGCTGCGCCCGCGATCAAATCCGGTATCAAACGTCAGGATGGCATTCTCGAACGGTTCGCTCTGCTGCGCACCACCAGCATGCGCGAATACACCGTAGCCCATGTTCTGAAAGTAATCCCGCAGCGTGGGCGATGAGAATATCGCGGCATGGGGGAAGGAGTAGGATTCATGCGCCAGCGCATAGTAGCTGCCCATCGGGAAGGTAAACGGTTCGTACTCCTGGATCATGTAGAAGAATCGCCCGGCAGCCAGCTGCGGCAGCAGGGCGTTGGCGATATGTGCGGTCCACCACGTCGTGGCGATAATGACGTCATCGGAGTTGAAGTCGATGGCTTCCTCCCGGCCGAATGCCTTAACGACTTCAATGTGGTCGAACACGTCTTCTATGCCGTGATACTTCCTGACTATTTCGACCCAGTCCTCGCGGGTCGTGTCGCACTGGTCCACCGTGATGATGCGCACCCTGTTGCCATGACGGGCCAGCTTCTGTGCCAGGTTGAACTTGGCGATATAGCCGCCGTAGAAACTGCGGAAGTCTATTTCCGGGATCAGCAGGTTGATTCGCAGTGGCTGGGCATCATCCACATGCACGTTAAGCGGTGCAATCTTGCGATTGACCAGCCAGTGGATCTCGTTATCTTCAATGTAGTTGAGCAGGTACTTGCGACCCAGGCCGCAGATCGACTGCAGCGTCTTCGCCAGCATGCCCAGCACGCTCGTTCTCGCCATTACAAAACTCCCTTTATTCGGCCGTGCTGCGCCGACAATGTTTTCTGACCAGCCTGCCTGCAAACAACCGTACCAGCATGCGCTCTGCCTTGAAAGCCAGCACCGAGGCGGCCAGCCTGAGCTCCGCGTTATAGGTGGTATCGCCGGCAAACTTGATGCGCAGATGCGCGTACAGCATGCGCCAGACAGCCCGCCAGTTGTCTGCAAACATGGTCAGTTCCCGGCGCGCTGACGGATTCATGCCAGGCATGCGCATGTCCAGGATCACCGCAAACAGGTGCAGGCGCAGGTACTCGTTATGATAGATATTTATCGACTTGTTGCGTATCGATACAAGCACGGATTTAAACCGGCCCATGCCGGGAATATCCTTTGCCCGTTCGATCAGCCCTGTTGCCCCTTCGAGTACGCCGACATGTTCGAAGTCACAATGACCGATCACGCTGGTGCCATACTGGTAGTAATCGTAAAGCGGCCGGTCGACATAGCCCAGCTCGCCCCGGCAACGCGCCACGCAGGCAATCCAGTGATCATGGAATACCTGCCCTACCGGTTGGGGAAATGGCAGGATATCGTCCAGCAGTTCACGGCGAAAAACGGATGCGGCCCCGGTAACCGTATTGGCGAGAAACAGCACGTGGGCGTCCTGGTAGTTATTGCGACGGTTTTTCCAGTAGGTGTCAGCCAGCACCTCACCCTGCTCATTGACGATCTGCATATCGCAGTACACCAGCTGGGTTTTTTCGTTAAAGGCGTTCAGGCAGCTTTCCAGCTTGTCGGGATACCAGTCATCATCCTGGTCGGACAGCGCAACGAAGTCCACATTATTCGGGACACGCATCAACGCCGTCTCGAAGTTTTTATAAAAGCCGACGTTGGGCTGGTTGCGGTAAATACTGAAACGCTCGTCATCTCCGATGACTTCCCGGCAGCGCGCCAGTGTCTCGTCCGATGAGCCGTCATCGTTGATGATGCAGTGCCAGCTTTTATGCGTTTGCGCCTTTATGGATTCAATCTGCCTGCGGAATGTTTCCATACCGGGTTCGTAAGTCGCCATGCAGATAACGCAACGTTGCCCTGACTCACTGCCGGCAAAGGGAATGACCGTCGCCTCGACAGGACGCGAATCGCTGACCGTCAGCTCGGTGCTTGCAAGCGAGCGGGTGTCCTTACCGCCGAACCTGGCATTCAGTGTATAGCGGTAGGTAGCGGGATTTGTTTTGTCGCTTACCTTCAGCAAGCTTGTGAACGCGGACATCAGGCAGGCCTTTGGATTGGCATCATCGCAGCATTCGTCTATGCCATGCAGGTGGGGATAGATTCGGCTTGCCAGCGTCGCATCAAGCCCCGGTGCTTCTAGTTCCAGTGATTTCAGGGGTGTGGTGGAGCGTGCGTATCCTTTCAGATAGCAGGCCGTACCGCCGCCCGGCCAAAGCGTATCCGGCAGTGTCTGTTCGAGTTCGCCGTCCTTCATGCGCTGCTGATGCGGTCGATGTCCATATTCAGCGACACGATACCGAAATCCATGTGATCCGATGATACGTAAAGATGAATCAGGTCAAAGCGGCGGTCGACGGCTATGCTGTCCTTGAGCTCATCTTCGTCTGCCAGGCCCAGCGATATGAAGTAATCGGCCGTAACAAGATCGGCCGTAAAGCTGAACCGGATCAGCGCGATGCTGCCCGGTGTCCCCTGCTCTACGCTTACGCCCCTGTCACGGGTATTCGCAC
>JARFQC010000240.1 GCA_029287965.1 Arenicellales bacterium | reverse complement strand
TGTGAACGCAGGTTTCGGTAGATCAGCAGGCACGATCTTTTCTACTGGTGCCACTACGGCATCCGGCCCCTGGAAATAACATGAAATTGCTCGTTGCTTGGCAACTACCGGGGTCTCGTCATCCGTGGCTTGCTCCGGTATTTCCGGGTTCAGCACATGTTGCTCCCAGGCATTGTATCCGCCTGAGAGCAGATAGCTGTCCACACCAAGTAGGCGAAGTAATACGACTGCCTTGGCTGCATTCTCGGAGCCGTTGGAATAAACGATCACTTTCATACCTGAATAGTCTTCCACATTACTCTGTGTCGCTAATACAGTGAGAGGTTTGTTGACTGCGTCCTTGATATGACCTGACTCATATGACTTTTCATCACGTATATCGACCAGCTTGTAATCCTGTTTTGATTCGATGATCCATTCGGCAAGCTGTTGCACCGTAACCCGGTCTTCCTGCTTGGCAGCTGCTTGCGATATACGCTCTAAATCAGTCGAACGTATATTGGTCTCACCTTCTTCACTGTTACAGCCGGCGAGAAGGCTTAGCCCAATAATCGCCGCCAACCCGGTTACCTGGAAGTTCATCTTGTCTACCGTCATGATCAGTTCAGTCCGTGTTTATAGATTTTATTTACACGCTCAAGCGCCTCAACGCTGTATTCCGTGCCATAGTTCTGCCAACTGGTTTCCTGGCCCAGATTGACCGTGATGTGTCTCAACATATATCCACCCAACAACACAAGCAACGGGCCAAGTATAGCCAGCGTTCGGTTTTCCTGAACGAGGTCGATGAACTCAACGAACAATGGCACGATCAAACCCATGAAGAAGAAAGCACCCCAGAATGCAACAGCATAGCCGCCTCCGGTGGTCAGGAACTCGAGGGCTTTCAACTGCTGCTCGGTGCCTGTCGCCAGGTTGATTAACAACAGCACGACTAGAATAATTTCTATACCAATGAGACCTAAATCATAACGAGTGAACAGTCTTCGTTCCTCATGACTCCGGGCGAACAATACGGTGAAGGCCGCTGCGGTGGACATACCCGAGATCAGGAACAGCGGACCAAGCAGGCCAGTATTCCAGAAAGGTCGTGCATTGAAGGCACTAAGCAGTACACCGGTGTAGATACCGAGTGCGATGGCGGATGGAATGGCAATCCAGGAGATGACCTTGATATAACGTTCGCTGAGATCGACCAGTTTCGAAGCAAAGGGTATTTTTTCCAGCCACCCCGACAATACCGGGTAGCCTACTCTGAATGTAGACAATATCTGCAGGATCGATATGGGGTAAATGATGATCAATACCCAGGCGCCCCAGGACATCGGGGATGTGGGCTCCAGTGTCGTATAGAAACGGAATACGTAAAGCTTGTGTTCAAGATCGAGAAACAATGTCGTCATGCCAATCGAAAGTACGATCGGTGCCCACAACGCGAGTCTGTTGGCCGAAAAATTGTAGGTATCGTTCTTCTCGAGCAGGTTCATCAGTGCCACGAAGAAGATGATCCCGGCCGTCAAGCCACCGAGGAACAGGTAAACAGAGATTTCCCAGGTCCAGATGCCCAGGATAGGATCGATCTTGGGATTGTGGCGGGCAGTTATCAGGATTTCTTCAATCATCGGACTGCCTCAGGTTAAATAGTAGACATTGGGTTCATTGCCGGTCTCTGTCATCAGGGCCTTGTAATTGCGGGTCTTCAACAGCTGGCTGACCTTGCTGCCAGCATCGTCGAGAATCCCGAAATGCATACACTGCGTGGGACATGACGATACGCAGGCCGGGTCATCACCCCGCTCAACGCGGTGATGACAGAACGTGCATTTGTCGATATAGCCGTCCGGATGCATGATCAGGCGCGCATCGTAAGGACAGGCAGCAATGCAGGCCTTGCAGCCGGTACACTTGTTCGCTTCCACGAGAACAATGTTGGTATCACGCCAGTAATGGCTGGCACCGGTCGGACACAGTGTCACACAGGTCGCATTGGAGCAGTGATTGCAGCGCTCTGAACGGAACTCGGTACGCACGTTGGGCCACTTGCCTCGAGTTGCTTCAACAACCCAGTCACGGTTCAGGCCGACTGGCGTCTTGTTCTCGGTTTTGCAGGCAACGACACAGTCGCCGCATCCGATACAGGTTCGGGTATCGATCACCATTGCATAGCGTATCGTCATGTTATGCGTGCTCCTGCTCAGAGTTCTTGACGAACGTTACGAAGTTCCCACGCATGCCGGTCGCCCCCATGATCGGATCAATCAGTACATTCGTCATCAACGCAGAATCGTCGGCCCCGAGACCATTAGTCAGGCGCAGCTGCTTGGCAGAGTGGCCGAACCCATGCGCCATGAATACCGAGTCTGGACCGATACGTTCGGTCACGCGTACCCTGATCGATTTACTGACTATGCCATCCTGGTTTTGCATACGCACACTATCACCAGTTTTCAGCTTCCATTGCCGGGCAACCAGCGAGTTGATCCACAGGGTGTTTTCCGGCGCCAGCTGAAACAGCAATGGATTGTTGGTCGTTCTACTGAAGGTATGCGCTGGCATACGGCCGTAGTTCAAATGGTAATAGTTGTCAGGTCGTTCCGGTGGCCGTTTGTAGACCGGTAACGGATCAAAGCCTCTGTCCGCCAGGCGTTGGGAATAAAGCTCGATCTTGCCGCTCGGTGTATTGAACCGACGCGCCTCACCAGCCTGGAAGTACTTCGGCGTCTTTCTCGGGAAATTCTTGACTCCGATCTGCTGCATTTCATCCAGTGAACTGCCAACCTGCTTGAGTTGCCAATCAAGCACCTCGGAATAGTCATTCCATGGGAAATATTTCTGCAGCCCCAGGCGTTCACCGAGTTGTTTGGCAATCCACCAGCCGGGTTTTGAATCATGCCGTGGTTTGAATGCCGGCATGCGCAGCGCCAATGAAGGCTCCCGTTCGGCGGCATTGCGCAGCTCGTCATAGCGTTCCAGGTAGGTACACTCGGGGAGGATGACATCCGCATAGCCAGTCACCTCGGCCGGCATCGTATCGATGACAACAATCAGGTCAAGGGAGTCGGCAGCCTGCCTGAGTTTTGGCCGAACACCCGGAATGGTCATCGGCAGATTGGTGCCGTATACCAGCCACCCCTTATAGTGCGCATCGTCTCCGATGGAGGCATCGATGACGGCGTTACTGACAGGCTGGGTGGCGAATGGATAGTCATCACCATGCGCAACCTTGAAGGTACTTTTCGGCTTGGGGTAGTCAGGCAACGGGTAGTTCGGCAGCTTGACCTTTTCCTGGATATAAAATCCACCGGGACGGCCCCACGAGCCTAGCAGTGTGTTGAGGATGGCGATGGCACGTTCGCGCTGGGTATCGTCGCCGTACCAGGTCGTATGCCGGCCGGGATGCACCAGCGTCGCCGGTGCGTTCTTGGCCATTTCCCTGGCCGTTTCACGGATAAGCTCCGGTTCGAGGCCAGTCTGCAGATAGGCCCACTCAGGCGGGAACTGCCGGACATGCGCGGCGAGCTGTTCGAAACCCATAGCATATTGTTCAACATAGGCCTTGTCGTACAAGCCCTCGCTGATCAGTACATTCATCCAGGCCAATAGCAGGGCAACATCCGTGCCCGGGCGGATCGGCAGCCAGTGCTGCGACTTGCTCGCAGCAACAGAAAAACGTGGATCTACGGTGATCAGGCTGACGCCATTTTCCAGTGCCCGGGTCAACGTCTGAACCTGGCCATTGTGCAGGTTTTCGCCAATATGCGAGCCAATCAGGACAATGCAGCGTGAGTGCTCCATGTCGGTGCGATCAGGTGAACCGACACCTTCGCCATAGGTGAGCTGGAATGCGACCTCGCGCGGCCCCCGGCACTGCGCATACGATGGCGCACTGAATGTGGCAGAGCCATAACCGCGCAACAGGTTTTTAAAATGACTCGCACCGGCACCGTGATTGAGCAAGGCAACACGGTCTGCACCATGTTCGTCAGCAATCTTTTGCATGCGCTTAGCGATGATATCCAGCGCTTCATCCCAGCTTGCTTCGCGGAAGATCTGCTGGCCGTTCGGACCTACCGTACGCACCAGCGGCATCTTGAGCCGGTCTTTGTCCTGGTAAGCACCCAGGCCACCGGTGCCACGGGTGCAAAGACGACCGTTGCTATGCAGATCTTCGTCGTTGCCAATAATTTTCCATGGCACACTGTCCTCGACGTAGACATGCCCGGCACATTTCCAGAAGCAGATGTCACACACCGTCGGAGTGGCAGTGACTTCGCCTTCGCCGGGATTGGGCTGCGTGCTACAGCCACTCAGAAAGATCGATGGAACAGTCGCTGCAGCAGCAGTGACGCCGGACACCTTGATAAATTCACGGCGGTCCATTCGAATGAACTCCTTACTGCCCTATAGCGGGCGTATTGATACTGGCCTTGGGTACGATGTAAAACTCACTATCCGCATATTCAGCTGGCAGAAAATCACTGGTCGGGTAAAACGCCAGTGCGGATGCCAGCACTACAGCAGCGATGATCAGTATAATCTGCACTTTCAGCGTCGCGCCAGTGACAGGTACAAACGTACCGGGCCATGCCAGGCGCTGAACCATGCGCATGAACAGGCTGCCGCCAATCGCAATGAGGACCATGATCAGGACTGTGACGCCAAGCCCCAGCCCGAACAACTGGTCAAGCCGCCAGACGCCGCGGTAATCACTTTTATAGAAATCACCCCACACCGGGTACAGGTCACCAAATACCAGGCTGCCCGCAAAAAAGCCAACAATGAAGAACAACGGATCGACTTTACCCGTCGCCATCGAAGCCGCAGCAGTCCCTGGGCAGTAGCCGCCTACCACCATTCCTACTCCAAACAGCAAACCGCCGATGGCTACAGGCGCCAGGAAGGTGGGCAAGAAATAGAACTGGGCCGTATCTATGAAGCCGATCAGGCTTAAACCCCACAAACCAAGCATGGCAGTGGCAATCGCGGTGAACATGACGACGGGGACGTCGACGTCGCGAAAATAGAACACCCGCGCAATCTTGCGACCATCAGTAAAGCCTGCATGATGCAGGGCAAAACCGAACAGGAATCCGATGGGGACCGCCAGCCACAGGTTCAGTGCTTCGCTGATCAGGCCGGTCTTGGCAAAGGGAGCCATCATAACCACTGCTTCCTGACAAACCAGGCTGCCGCATACCCCCCGGCGAAGACACAAAGCATGAACACCCATGCCCCGACAGCAAGTTCCGCCCCGCCCACGAGCGCAAGGCCGCTTGTACAGCCACGTGCCAGCCTGGCGGCAAAACCGATCAGAAATCCGCCCAGCATGGCCAGCAACAGGCGTTTTAGTACCGAGGCATTGGGTCCTTTGAGGACTTCGAAGCGCAGATCACGACACATCAGCGATGCAACGAAACTACCCAGTAATAAACCTGCGAACAGGTATAGCAACCAGTTGTCGAGGGGATTCTGTCCATGGGCAAAATAGCGGCTGAAATAATCACTGGCCTGAGTAAGTCCGGGTGCGAGAGTGTTTTGTATGACAGCGATGATGCGCGTCATAGCACCGCTGGTGCCAATTCCGCGCCCGGCGATCACAAAGGCCAGCAACATGACAATACCGATAAGAATGCCCGCAAAGACAGGCGGCATCTTGCAGCGGAGATTCATTGGCACATCCGTTTAGGACAAGAGCTCATCAGTGAAGATATACATTTAGGCAGGTATATTTAATGGTTATTCTACATAGAATACATAGCAACGTGTTGATTTACGTCAATAATTTCAAATGATTGCCAGTGCAGAATACTACCTGGCAACATTGATGCACCTGCGTTGCAAGCGTATGGTGTAACGCATGCATTACTCATCAATTTAATTGGATATTAGTTATGTGTCTCGGCATCCCCATGCAAATCAAAACTATCGACGGCTTCCTGGCCCGCTGTGAGGCCAAGGGCGTCGAACGCGATGTGAATCTTTTCATGCTCCAGGACGATCAGGTCAGCCCGGGAGATTACGTCGTCGTGCATATCGGCTATGCGATACAGAAGATGACCGAGCAGGAAGCACGCTCGGCATGGGAGATCTATGACGAGATGCTGGCGGCTGAACATGCATGAGCTCTCAATCTGCCAGGCACTGATCGAGCAGGTAGAATCCATCGCCCGTGAAAATGAAGCGCTCGCCGTCAAGACAATCTGGGTACAGGTTGGCCCCCTTTCAGGGGCAGAAATCCCGTTACTGGAACATGCCTACCCGGTGGCCGCAGCAGGTAGTGTCGCCGAAGACGCCGAGTTGATTCTTGAGCATATGCCGGTCAAGGTTCGCTGCCGCAGCTGTGGCGGTGAATCCGAGGCCGCTCCAAATCGCCTGGTCTGCGGACAGTGCGGTGATTATCATACCGACCTGATCAGCGGCGATGAAATGCTGCTGGCCAGGCTGGAACTGGACAAATTGACTCACTAGGAGAAAACCATGTGTGACACCTGCGGCTGCAATATTACCCACGGCAATGCCCACCTGGTTACCAATGACGGCAAGCTGGCACAGACAGAGGATGGTAAATCTGCCGTCACGGTGCTGAAAAACCTGCTGTCGGAGAATGATCACCAGGCAGCCCACAACCGCGAACATTTCGACCGACGCAACATTCTGGCTATCAACCTGATGTCATCACCGGGCGCAGGCAAAACTGCACTGCTGGAAGCCACGATCGATGCACTGGGTGACCAAATCGGCATCGCAGTCATCGAGGGTGACCTGGAGACGGAAAATGATGCCGAACGCATCCGCGGTAAAGGTGTTTCCGCTATTCAAATCAGCACCGGCAGTGCCTGTCATCTCGATGCCCACATGGTCCATGATGCACTGCATCACATGGACCTGGACGGTATAGATGTGGTGTTCATTGAGAATGTTGGCAACCTTGTCTGTCCTGCAAGTTTCGACCTCGGCCAGCATCGCAATATCACCCTGCTGTCTGTTACCGAGGGCGATGACAAGCCGGCAAAGTACCCGGTAATGTTCAGAGCCGCCGACCTGGTATTACTGACCAAGTGCGACCTGCTAGATGTGCTGGATGATTTTGAGCCTGCGAGGGCAGAACACTACCTGCGCCACCTGGCCAGTGAAGCCCCGCTCTTCAACATCGCTGCAAGACGCAGCATAGACATCGATGAATGGACGGACTGGTTGATAAACGAAATCAATGCCCAACGTGATCGTGCAGAACGCCATGAAACACTAAGACCGAACATCCAGCCGGAAGGCGCCGCGCTGCACACTGCCTCTGCACACGAACATGAACACGGCCAGCACCACCACGACCATGGCCACGATCACAAACATTCATGAGTGCCACTGCGCGACAATGGCTGGATGATATAAGAGCACTACCGCTGCCTGAAAATATCCGCATCATGAACGTATGCGGCGGCCATGAACGCTCCATCACGATGGCCGGCCTGCGCGGCGCACTGCCGGACAACATTGAGTTAATCCCCGGTCCTGGCTGCCCGGTTTGCGTGTGCCCGGAAGAAGACGTCTACGAGGCCATCCAGATTGCACTGCACGAAGACGTTATCCTGACCGCCTTTGGCGACATGCTGCGCGTACCGGTCAATGTTCCCAAGGACGCCATTCGTTCCCTGGAACAGGCCAAGGCGAGTGGCGCAGACATACGCCCTGTCGCCTCGCCGATGGAATCTGTGCAGATTGCCCATGACAATCCGGATAAACCTGTCGTTTTCTTTGCCACGGGGTTCGAAACCACCACTGCGCCGGTCGCGGCGATGCTGGCCGAAGGCACGCCGGACAACCTGTATGTCCTGCTTTCTGGCCGTTTGACCTGGCCTGCCGTAGCCATGCTGCTCGATTCGGAAGAAGCCGGCTTCGATGCACTCGTTGCACCCGGACATGTTGCCACCGTAATGGGTGCTGACGAATGGCAGTTCGTTATTGACCACCACAAGATGCCCGCTGCGGTAGCAGGCTTTACGCCTGAAAGTCTCCTGGCAGCCATGTACTCGACACTGAGGCAAAAAATAGAGCAACGCCCGTTTCTCGACAACTGCTATCCTGAAGTCGTCACAACAGGGGGCAACACTTCAGCAAAGAAACACCTTAGCCATGTCATGAAAGTTGTTGATGCAAACTGGCGTGGCGTAGGCATTATTCCTGATTCGGGCTTTGCCCTGACTGAAGCCTATGCCGGACATGACGCAAGAAAACAATATCCGGGCTATGCCGATACCGCGCGCAAGCGAGCCGGACAAATGCCACCAGGCTGTGACTGCGCACGCGTGGTACTGGGCAAAATCTACCCCAACGAATGTCGCTTGTACGGCAAGGCCTGTACGCCTCGCACACCGATAGGCCCCTGCATGGTGTCAGACGAAGGCGCATGCCGGATCTGGTGGGCAGGAGGGGTACGCGAATCGGCTGCCTGAAGTCATGGTACGTACCCGTATATGCAGGAATACCCATCGACTTCAATCTCAAGACCACAGCACACTGTCATTCACACACGACGCCTAAACCCGTCATGGCTCCGTTAGCACCATCTGATCGATGAGCACGACAGCACGCCGCTACACCATAACCGGCAAGGTCCAGGGAGTCGGCTTCCGCCCTTTCGTATACCGTCTCGCTCACCGGTGCAAACTCAAGGGCTGGGTCCGCAACTGTACCGGGCAGGTTGAAATACATGCGGAAGGAACGGGTGATCAGCTGGAGCGCTTTAGCGAGGCCCTGGTAAATGATGCCCCGATGATCGCTGAGCCTTCTATTTGTGCCTGCTCAACGACCCGCCCGGAGAGATTCGAACAGTTCTCTATCCTGCCAAGCGAACAAAGCGGTACACCACGCATTCATATCCCTGCCGATTTCTTTACCTGCAAGGACTGCGAAGCCGAACTGCGCGACCCCGGTGAACGTCGCTACCAGTATCCTTTCATAAACTGCACCCAGTGCGGTCCCCGCTACACGATCATTGAACAGCTTCCGTATGATCGACCCTATACGAGTATGGCGGAATTTCCCCTGTGTGATGAGTGTCGAAAAGAATACGAAGACCCGTTCGACCGGCGCTTTCATGCCCAGCCTCTGGCCTGCCCGGTATGCGGCCCCAAACTGCGTTTTATCAGCAGTGATACAAGTTTTGACGATACAGATCAGGCCCTTAACGCCTGCATCAAG
>JARFQC010000226.1 GCA_029287965.1 Arenicellales bacterium | reverse complement strand
GGTTGTTTCAGCCTCGCTGCCGTCATCCGGCGGGGTGGTTCTGCAGACGATGCTGAATATCCTTGCCGGCTTCCCGCTGGATACGCTGGATGAGGCAACCCGCACGCATGTCATCATCGAGGCCATGCGTCGTGCCTATCGTGACCGCGCCGAGTACCTGGGTGACCCGGATTTCCAGGACATACCCGTGGCCAGGCTGACGAGCGTCGCACACGCCGACCGGCTGCGTGAATCGATTCAGCTGGACCGGGCGACAGGTTTTTCGGCTGAAACAGACACCGGTGCTGCTGGCGAGGGCAAGAACACCACGCACTTTTCCATCCTCGATAGCGAGGGCAACCGGGTCGCGGCAACGCTCAGTGTCAACTATCCCTTCGGTGCGTGCTTCATGCCGCCCGGTACCGGGGTGCTGCTGAACAACGAGATGGATGACTTTTCCGCCAGGCCCGGCGTGCCCAACCTTTACGGGCTGGTCGGATCCGGGGCCAATGCCATCGCCCCCGGCAAGCGTCCCCTGTCCAGCATGTCGCCGACCTTTGTCGAGAGCGAGGACGGCGTTGCCATCCTGGGCACACCCGGTGGCAGTCGCATCATCACCATGGTGCTGCTGGGTATCCTGGACCTGGCCGATGGCGGGATGCCGGAGTCATGGGTCAGCAGGCCGCGCTTCCATCACCAGTACCTGCCGGATGTTGTGACCCATGAGATGCAGGCTTTTGATGCCGAACTTGTCGAGACCCTGCAGTCAATGGGGCATACGCTCAAGGCCAAAAAGGATACGTATGGCAACATGCAGGCCATCTACTACGACAGCAGGAATGGCCGGGCCCGCGCGGCCAGCGATCCGCGCGGTGTCGGCATGGCCGCGGTGAGTGTTGCAGACGAGCGTCGTGGTTCCGAGTGATCAGTCCCCTTCATCCGCACGCTCTGCCTTGCATGCCTCAAGATGATTTCTGGCGATGACCAGATTGGCCTCCGTGTTACCGGACTGCCATTTCAGGTCAACGTATTCCTGCATGAGGTCGTCGAACTGGGCTTTCTGGTAAATGATGAAGCCGCCGGCGGCTGCCAGGAGCAGTGCGGTTGTAACGATTGCATTGACTGATACGCTGACAGTTTTCGCCATGCGGGCTTGTCTCCGTTTCGGCTGCTTGCCGGCTGTTTCTTCCGTGATCGGAAGAAACAGCCGGTGCAGGATTTCCGGTCAGTAATACACGGGGGCTGGCATGATACTCGGCCGTGCCTGATCCGTTTATTTAAACTACTTGTACTGCAGATTGGTGTCGTACGGGTCTTCGCTGCCCCGGTCGTGCTTCTTCTTATCCTTCTTTTTGTCCTTGTCCTTGTGCTTCTTTCCGTCGCTGTCATCGTGGTGCTTTTTCTTGTCTTTGTCTTTGTCTTTGTCTTTGTCTTTGTTCTTGTCCTTGTTTTTCTTCTTTTGTTTCTTTCCATCCTTGCCATCGTCGCGCTTGAAGCTCGCGTTATCACTGGCGCGATCATGGGCGCGGTCACTGGGGCCTTTTTCACCGTCCCTGGCCAGGGACGGCAGCGACAGGCTTGCAAGTGTCATCACGGTCAGCAGTGCAATGATTTTTTTCAGCATCGTATGAATCCTCTTCCGGTTCTGGTTTGCAATTCCGAATCAGCCATCATACAGGGCCTGGAAGCGCCGGCTGCTGAAACCGTTCATCCGCTTGTCACCGACCAGGATGACCGGTACGCCGCGTGCTTTCAGGCGGGTAAAATCGCGCCGCCCCCTGTCCGATTTTTCGATGTCATATTCGCGGTAGGGGATGCCCGTGTCACGGAAGTACTGCGTTGCCTGCTTGCAGATACCGCACCATCCGGCGGTGTAGATGATGACTTCCCTGTTGCCGCTCTTCGCCCATTCGGGCAGTTCGTCAGTCGAGACGCTTCTGAAGGTGTTGATGTTACGTAGCCGGACGGTTTCATGCGCCGCATCGCGTGGCGGGCGATCACCGAAATGCCGGTTGCCCTTTTCGTCGGTCCACTGGTAGATTTCTGCCAAGGATGTGCAGGCGAACAGCAGGCCTGCAATGCATGCGGTAAGCCCTCTCATGGGCCTATGGTAGCAGCCAGACGGGTGAACGGCAGCACATCGTCAGCCGTATATGGAGCGGTAGACGAGTATGGCGCCCAGCATCACAAGCAGCAGGCCGCCCGCGCGAATCCATGTCGTCATGAAACGGTCCGTCCAGCCACTGAAAATACCCATGACCTGCGGAAATAACAGAAACAGGGCGCTTTTTACAGCCAGGATCCAGCCGAGCAGGGTGACAACCACCGGCCAGTCGGCCACCCAGACATTGTGTGTGGCGATGATCAGCAGGCCCCACTACCAGCGTCAGGATCACCATGAAAAAGTAGCGTGCGGGCTCGGCCATGGCATCGCGAACGACCCGAAGCCACATGGCGGTGTTGGCAATATAGGACAGGCCGAGTACCAGCAGAAGCCATGCCAAAACCTGCCCGATGATGACCTGCATTGCCGCAGCCCCGTTGCGTTGTCATACCCGCGAGCCAGTATAGCCTGCTTACTTGCCCTGCAGGTACCAGCGGTCGTGGAAGGTTGCTACCCACTGCGGCCTGTAGGCGACGACCAGCGACATGGCGGCGCCGTTAAGGAAGCCCTCGCCGAACATGAGCATCGGCAGGATCAGGAGAAAATTGTTGCTGATGCTGTCCTGCGGGTGAATGCCTGCGACCTGCTGCAGCAGGGCGGTGCTGAGCCCCGCCAGCAGGATAGACAGCGCACCGGCCAGGAAGGCATTGAGGAAAACATAGATGAAGTAGTTGTGCGGCAGCCAGCGCTGGCAGGCATACAGGAAGGTGCGGGTGAACAGCACAGGAACAGCCCCCATTACCAGGGCATTCACGGCAAAGGCCTGCCAGCCGGCCGGGCCGGCCCAGGTGGTGACGGCCAGTACCAGGCTGACCGCCATGAGGGCGAACTGCCA
>JARFQC010000115.1 GCA_029287965.1 Arenicellales bacterium | reverse complement strand
CTGGTGATATTGCCTTTCTGGGTGAACGACCGGAAAGCAGGTCAGGACGGACCAGGGCAGTCAGCTAGTCCGGCAACCGTGCCGCCACTGCCGGCCGGGGTTGCACGGCACGATGCCGAGCAGACCCTGCAGGCTTTCCTGCGCATGCGCGCGCAGCCCGACCTCGGCAACGCGGAGCACTGGGCGCCGCAGGCCTGGCAGCAGGCCATGGACACCGCTGAGAATGGTGATGACCATTACGGCAAAGGCGATTTCAGCGCCGCGCGTAGTGCCTATGAATCGGCGGGCAAGCTGTTGACGGAACTGCTGCAGAGCCGGGAAAAACGGTTTGCCGATGCCATGATCCGCGCGATGCAGGCGCTCGACCGGGACGATGCAGCGACTGCGCTTGCCGCCTTCGAACTGGCCCTTGCCATTGATCCCGCCAACGCTGAAGCACGCAACGGTGCCGCGCGTGCCCAGGCACGGGAGCAGGTACTGCGGGCGATGCAGGACGGCGACCAGGCAGAAAGCCAGGGCGACTGGCAGGCTGCTGCGGACCACTACGATGCCGCTGTCCGGATGGATCCGGCTTACGCACCCGCGCAGCTGGCATTGCAGCGCGTGGCAGAGAAACTGGACCGGATGAAATTCCAGGCAGCCATGAGCGGGATGCTCGCGGCCCTGGATGCGAACCGTCTCGCTGACGCCAGTGATGCATTGGCAGCTGCTGCGGGTATCTATCCCGATCACCCGGCCGTGCAGGATGCCCGTCAGCGCCTGGCCGAGGCCCGTCGGCAGGCCAGCCTTGCGCGGTTGCGCCGTGAAGCAGCCGGCCGTGTGGCAAACGAAGACTGGGCCGGCGCGTCCGGTTTGTACCGGCAGGCGTTGAAAATTGACAATAACGCCGTGTTTGCCCGGACCGGCATGGCTCATGCACAGCAGCGCATGAAACTGCATGCCCAGCTGGATCACTATCTTTCCGATCCTGCCCGGCTGGCGTCGGATGAACCGCTTGCCAATGCGCGTAAACTGCTCGAGGCCAATCGGAATTTGCCTGAACAGGAACCTCTGCTGGCTGGTAAGGCGCAGCAGCTGGAGGAAGCCATCCGGCTCGCCAGTCTGCCGGTGACACTGAATATCGTCTCGGACAACCTGACCGATGTTGCCGTCTATCACGTGGGCCGTTACGGACAGTTCAACAACCGCCAGATCACCCTGCGGCCAGGCCGCTATACCGTTACCGGATCACGGCCAGGTTTCCGGGACGTTCGCAAGGTCGTCACTCTGACGCCGGATGCGGCCAACATGACGATCACGATCCGTTGCGAGGAACCGATTTGAGCCGCGTCTATTTCGTCCACGACGCGCTCGGCCAGCGGCGTTTCGGCGAGTCGGATCTGCCCCTGCGTATCGGCGGCAGGGACCAGGCCGGCATCGCATTGCCGGATGTGGACAGCAATGCGCTGCTGGCCTTCATTGCCCTGTCCGACGGTCATGCCTACATTCAGCCTTCTTCGCCTGATAGCGAACTCTTCCACAATGACGAACGCCTGCAGGACTCGGCCTGGCTTAAATCGGGGGACCGGGTTCAGATCGGCGACGTTCTGCTGACCTGGCGGGTCGAAGGGGACAAGGTGTTGATAGACGTCCAGCGCCAGGCGGATCTGCACGACCCGCGTCCCCCGCAAAAGCCTCCGCCATCAGGTCATGGCGGACCGAAGAATGAAATGCCCGTGCATGCGGAGGAGGGCGACGATGGTCGCCACGGCCGCCCCTGGCGCAAGGTAGTGATCAGTCTAGTCAGCCTGCTTGTTATCCTGGCCGGGTATCTGCTGGCATCGACACCGGTCGTTATCGAGGTCGAGCCACGTGCAGCAAGCGTGCAGATGAAAGGCTTCCCGCCCCCGCTGTCGCTGTGGCAGTCGCGGCTGGTGCTGCCCGGCAGTTACCGTGTCACGGCCACGCATCCGGGTTATGCCCCCCTCGATGAACAGGTGGATATTGCCATGGATGGCCCGGTAAACCTGGCCTATGCCATGCAGGAACTGCCCGGGCAGCTGCAGATCAATGCCGAGCCGCAGGTAAAACTCGAGATCATGGTCGATGAACAGCCAGCCGGACTGAACCCGGCAGGCAGGCTGGAGCTGACACGCGGTAAGCATAGCTTACGGGTCGAAACGCAGCGCTATCTTGCCTACGAACTGCTTGTCGACGTCAGGGGCTACGGTGAAGTCCAGCAGCTGGATATCAAGCTTGCGCCGGCATGGGCTGAAATCAGCATATCCAGCCAGCCCGGCGATGCACAGGTCAGCGTCAATGGATCGGTCGTTGGTAGGACGCCCCTGGCCATGGAACTGATCCAGGGCAGGCGTGAAGTAGAGTTGCACAAAGCGGGATACAAGCCCGCCACGCTGGGCCTGGATATCGTGGCCGGTCAGGATGCAGAAATCGAGCCGGTTACCCTGCAGCCGCTGGACGGTCGCCTGGTGATAGACAGCAAACCCGCTGCTGCCAGTGTGTCAATCGATGATGTCTTTCATGGCGTCACGCCGCTGACGGTCAGTGTTGCCGCAGACGTCAAGCATGATCTGAAGATCAGTAAAGCAGGTTATCGCACCGAGGAAAGGCAGGTTGCGGTAGCACCCGATGACGAACAGTCGCTGCAAGTTCACCTGCCTGCCCAGTACGGTACGGTATTCCTGTCTACCCGGCCGGCGGGCACGATAGTGAAGATTGACGGCAAGCAGGTCTCAAGTAGCAGCGGCCGCCTGCGACTGCCGACGCGCACCCATACACTGACCGTCAGCAAGCCGGGTTATGCCACCCGCGAGGTCAGGGTCACGCCTCGTGAAGGTGTCAGCCAGAATATCGACGTGCAGTTGAGTCCTGCCGGCCAGGCACCCGCGGTGAAGAAGACCACCGCAATACCGCCCAGTACCTCGACCGCTGCGGGGTCGCAGCTGCTGCTCGTTACACCGGCGGCGACGATGACCATGGGTGCATCGCGGCGCGAGGCAGGCCGTCGTGCCAATGAGAGCACGCGCAAGATTCTGCTCAAGCGACCGTTTTATTTCGCTGCCCGTGAGGTCAGCAACGGCGAATTTCGTCGCTTCCGCTCCGGGCATGATTCCGGATCATTGGACAACGCCACACTCAATGGC
>JARFQC010000182.1 GCA_029287965.1 Arenicellales bacterium | reverse complement strand
GTGCGAATGAGCTGGCATTGCTCTTGTCACAGTTACGGGTTTGTACGAAAACTGTGTCAGTACATCAATGCCTGTGGCGGTCTATCCACGGATTGCGGTTGCCCTGCAGCGCTTCAATCCGGTTATTGCGCATGTGCTCCTGTTCATCGGGCGGATACTTGCGGTCCCAGTCCTGCATCAGACTGTCGAGTTTTGGCTTCAGATAGAGATCGTATTCGTCACGCATGTAAAGCATCGCACGCGCTGCCTTGCCGCGTGCCTGTGGGGAGGGTTCGGCCATGCGGCTGCGCTGGTCGAATTCGAAATCACACCCGGCGAATGGCCGTGATTCACCGCTGATAATGGCATAGCGATAATTGCTGCGGGCCTTGTTGACATCAGACCTGGCGGGGTAGAGGTTGTGCAGGTCGGCCTCGATGCGATTGAATTGCGCGCTGTCCTGACGGCACTGGTTGCGCTTGCCGCAGCGCAGGCTGTAGGCCACCCATGACATGGGGAAGACGTGTTCGATATTAACGCCCTTGTTGTAACCCGTGCCCAGCGCAAGCTGGCAGTAAAGGGTTTCGCCACCGTCTGCGTACAGGCTTTTCCAGAAAACCTTGCGCGCGGTTGTGTAGTCTTCGATGCGCTGGCCTGTCTCTTCTGATAGTTCAGTCTCTGTTAATAATTCAGACTCATTTAAAAATGATATGACCGCCATCAGTATGATAATTAGTACGACAGGCACAACCTTTTTCGAATATTTGTTTGATCGGATGGTCATGTCTCATTGCTGTGTAATGGGTAGCTACCTGCGGTCGGTGCCCAGTGTATGATGCTGCCGTGATGCTAGGGAAGCTCTGATTAATTCGCTTCGCGAAACAATCAGATCTCCCTGCAAGTTTTTTAACGGGGGAAGGGTATGTTATGTCAAAGGCTTACTGGTTGCCTCATCAGCACCCTTCCCCCGAACCCCCATCCCATGGGAATTAATCAGAGCTTCCCTAAAGAATTGATAGTAGATAGAACTAGAACCTGACAACCGGTTTACTGCCATGTTCGATCCAGCCGTGGATCATTTTCTTTGTAGTGAAGCCGCTTGAACAGTTGCCTTGTTTATCAATGACTATCACGCCACCGCGTCCTTTTACTTTGCGGGTCAGGTAGTCAATGCCTGCCTGGGTAGCCTGGGAGGCGTTCATATCTCTCATTAGCATGAAATCAGAAATGGTTTTGGATATGACCGTGCGCATAAAGTCCTCGCCATACCCGGTAGCGGACACGGCGCAGGTTTCGTTGTCTGCGAATACACCGGCACCGACGATAGGTGAATCGCCTACACGGCCCATGCGCTTGTTGACTATGCCACCGGTCGAAGTAGCGGCAGCAAGATTGCCCTGCGGGTCACGGGCTATAGCACCGATAGTGCCGTATTTCTGGTCTTCGCTGTCTTCTTCCGTGTCATCGTGATCGAGCATGATTTTGTGTTGGAGGCGCGCCTGCCTGAGTTGTTCAACTCTGTCAGGTGTATAAAAGTAGTGTTCCGGTGCCCGCTCCATGCCGCAATGGTCGGCAAATCGCATCGCGCCTTCAGCAATAAGCATGACATGCTCGCTTTCAGTCATCACCAGGCGTGCGAGCTGTATAGGGTTGGCGATGTTGTCGACAGCGGCCACGGCACCGGCGGACAGGTCGCGCCCATCCATGATGGCAGCATCCATTTCCACCTTGCCGTTCTCGTTGAGTACGGAGCCACAGCCGGCATTGAATACCGGATCGTCTTCAAGCAATGATGCGCAGGTTTCGACGGCCTGCAGTGCCGAACCGCCAAGGGTCATGACTTTGCGACCGTGTTCGAGAATGCTGCGTATGCTTTCCAGGTAGCGAACGGCAGTCTTGTCATCCTTGACGTTGTCGAGGGCTCCAGCTCCGCCGTGCAGCATGATTGAATAGTTGTCGCTGTGTGCCATTAGTGATCGGACAGAGGAGTTTGCCAGGTTTCGCGCCTGGCGAAAGGAGGCTCCACGTTATCAGAGGCGTGAAGCGATTTCCACTTGCAGTTCGCGTTGCACTTCCGGTGACCCGGCCAACAGAATCACGAGCTTGCCGGCGAGGATGGTACCCCAGTTGATGATTATGACGCCTTCACCTGTGCGCATGTCGAATTCGATGTCACTCAGGTCGATATTGCCAAGTGAACGATAGCGAGTAGACATGCTGACTGCACTCCATTCCGGTATATCCAGTTTCTGTGCGACAAGAGTGGGATAGGATGCACCATTGAAGCGCGGGTTGCACTCGATGGCACGGAAGCGAGTACCCGACGGGGATTCCTCCACGGCGACATCGAAGGCGAAGATGCCTTTCATGCCCTTATCCTTGAGCCAGTTGGCCATAGGATCGACTGCCGCCCATGGTTCATGACAGGCTGGAACACGATTGCCCTGGTGCACGAATCCATCGAGGATCTGTTCACTGGCCGCGAGTGGATAGACATCGTTACCGACCACCCGGTACTGCATATTGAGGAAAACCTCGCTGTTGACTTCCTCCTGTATCTGCACGGGAACATTGTTTTCAAACAAGGTCATCGCTTCAACCAGCTCGGTTTTGTTCGCACAGCGATAGATGCCAATACCCGATACCGATATTGCGGCTTTCAGGTAGCACGGGTAGATCATTTGCTCGATGGAGTCGATGTCTATTTCAGCAACGCTGTCGAAACACAGGGTTTTTGGTACATCCATACCCAGTTCTTCGGCCAATGCTATGAAGTTGTTCTTCGAGTTGATGAACTCCACCGTCTGCAGCCAGTAGTGGTCACCCCAGTAACGGCATTCATGGGGGCCGAAATAGAACACCGAGGGGTGATGGCCGATGTGAGCACCTAGCTGCTCGAGTTCAACATTCCAGATGACGTTTTCGCTATGGCTGAGTCCGATACGCCGGTAATGTTCATGAATACCGGACCAGAGTATTTTCAGGCGCGGATGCAGCTGGATGATGTCCCAGGGCTCCGACATTCCGAGTGCTCGTCCGGAATACAGGTGATTACCGACGACGCCATCCGCCGTACAGTTCATGATGTCGTGATTGATGATGTACTTGCCAGCTGGCAGATAGCCATGGTCGATTGCTGCAGACATAGTGCTTCTCCTGTCCTGCGGGAACGCTCGTGTAAATTGTTAATGTTTATTCTTTGCAAGATTTGTTCCAGCCCAGAACAGGCTATAACGGTCATTTTTCCTTGTTTCATGCACCATGTTCGATAATAGAAAAGTAAATTCGCTCAATTATGGTGCGTGAATAGCAAGGGAAGGACAGGTATCACCATCAGCCACTTGTATGTTGGGTTGGCGAAAAAGATAATGGCCGACTGACTTTTGCCGAGATTCCGATGTTCCTCCGCCGTTTTCTTATTACAGCTTTGCTGCTGCTCAACCTGGCGCCGTTAGTCGCCCATGCCGACTGGATTAACCTGACCGGCGCCGAGACGTCTCCGAATATCGCCGAGATCTACGTTATGGATGACCACGTGCGCATCGTGCTCGAGGTATACGTGGGTGATATCGATACGTTCGAGAGCCTCGTTCCGGACGACTGGCTGAAGCAGGATGATGGTGAACGGCCATCCCGGTCAGAACGGATGCGCAATTTTTCAGAGAAAGTCCTCAAGGTTCTCACACCCGATGGCGTCCCGCTGCAAGCCAGCCTGGTGCGGGTTGAACCCCGAAGTCGCGTCGACCGCAAATCGCCTTTTGCCGGCATGATCAACCCGTACACGCGTCAGCGGGTACCCGAGGCACCTGCCGACAAGCGTGTCATGTATGTTGAACTGGTGTATCCGTTTTCAGGCCAGCCTGAATCGCTGGTCTTCGTTCCGCCGCTCGATGCCGAGGGCAGGCCGATCGTGACGCTGGGTTTCATTGCCTATCACAAGGCTGTCCCGATCATCGATTTCCGCTATCTCGGCGCCGCCGCAACTGTCCGTCTGGACTGGGATGATCCGTGGTATACGAAGTTCGATAATCCTAACCTTAAGCGCCACCACAAGTCGGCGATGATGTCGTTCCTGTATGTCGAGGATTACGAGGTGCGCCACGAGGTGCTCACCCGCGTCAAGGACATGGCCAACTGGATGGACCTGGGATTACGTGGTGACGAGTACATCGAGGCCGATGAACTCGATGGGCTTATGCAGAGGATCGGCGAGTTCCTGTTGACCCGCAACACGCTGCACATAGATGGCCAGCCGGTCAAACCCATCCTCGATCGCAGCAGCTACGTGAAGGTCGGCCTGAGTGGCATCCAGTTGATCGAACAGCGCCAGCGCCTGGAAATATCGACCGCCATTATCGGTGTCATCATGGCCTACCTGACGGACGAAATACCGCAGCAGGTGACGGTGGACTGGGACTTGTTCTCCGAGCAGATTCAGCGCGTGCCGGCTACCGCCTCCGATCCGGCCGGCCCGCTGCCGACCTTCCTGACGCCGGAAGACAATGTGCATACCTGGACCAATTACCTGAAAAACTATGTACCGGCTACCGTCGTCGATGTGAGCCTGGCCGATACGGTTAATAAACTGCAGGTGCCGTTGATCAGCCTGCTGGCTATCGCGGCGTTGATACCCATCCTGGTCATCTGGCGTCGACGCAGTCGCTCCGGCAGCAGCCTGTGGCCGGTATACAGCGCGGCCGGATTGGCAATCGTACTGGCAGTCGTGATGTACCCGCGTATGAAGATCGAGTTCGAACGGCCCGTGTCCATGCTGACCGGACTGGATGACACGGAGGCGCGGCTGGTGGTTGCCAGCCTGCTAGATAACGTATACCGCGCATTCGATTTCCGTGAAGAGGCCAATGTCTATGACAAGCTGGCAATCAGTGTCGAGGGCGACCTGCTTACCGACATCTACCTGCAGAACCGCAAGTCTTTTGCGATCAAGCAGGCGGGTGGCGCACAGGCGCGGGTCAAGGACGTTGAAGTTTTATCCGCCAGGGCACGCCCGATGGTAGACAATGCATTCGCTGTCGATGCGAACTGGACGGCGCAGGGCAGCGTTGGCCACTGGGGCCACGTGCATACACGCAAGAACTACTACGATGCCGTGATCACCATCGCACCCGTTAATGGCAACTGGAAAATTACCGGTCTCGACCTGGTCGAGGAGAAACGCATCGAACCCGGCGCGCCTGTTCCAGCCGGGACCAGCCAGGGATCGTGACAGGCAAGCGATGCATCATTCCGTTCAACACATGGTGCCGATGAAGCAATATCCGGATTTGCCATGATCGCCGTCGATTCACTGCATTTCAGCTACCCGGCCTCGACATTCAGGCTGTCGATTCCTGAGTTCTCTGCTGCGCCCGGTGAAAAGCTGGCGGTTATCGGTCCCAGCGGTTCCGGCAAGACCACACTGCTCAACCTGATTGCAGGGATCAGCCTGCCACAGTCGGGCAGGGTGTTCATCGATGATACGGCTATCAGCGATATGAACGATGCTGCCCGGCGCAATTATCGCATCGCGCAAATCGGGTTCGTGTTCCAGGATTTTCGCCTGCTCGAATATCTCACCGTGCTGGATAACATCCTTCATCCATACCGCATATCCGGCGCCCTGGTGCTCGACAGGCAGGTGCGTGAGCGCGCCCTTGCACTGGCTGACAGCATGGGGCTGGGCGATAAAATGAAGCGTCATCCAGATGCGTTGAGCCAGGGTGAACAACAGCGTGCTGCCATCTGCCGGGCATTGCTGCCGGAGCCGAAACTGATCCTGGCCGACGAAGCCACCGGCAACCTCGACCCGGACAACAAGTCACTAATCCTGGACTTGCTGTTCGAGCGTGTCGAAGCGCACTCTGCCACGCTGCTGGCCGTTACACATGACCACGAGCTGCTGCCGCGCTTTGATCGGGTCGTCGACTTTCACGACTTCCGGGCGAGCGGGGCATGATGGACAGCCTGTATATCGCCTGGCGTTACGTCACCTGGAACCGTGGCAAGTCGCTGATCCTGATTGCCAGTGTCACGCTGATCGCATTCCTGCCGCTGGCCCTGCAACTGCTGCTGGATGAAAGTGAACAGCAGCTGCGCTCGCGGGCAACGGATACGCCACTGCTGCTCGGCGCCAAAGGCAGCGCCCTGGACCTGGTCATGAACAGCCTGTATTTCGACGACAGCATGCCGCCCCGGATAGGTCTCGATGCTTCGGAGCAGGTCGATGCGAGCGAACTCGCCTATGCGATTCCCCTCTACATGCGCTTCCGTGCACGCGGTTTCCCGATTGTCGGCACCAGCCTGGACTACTTTGATTTCCGTTCCCTTCGCATTGGCGAAGGGCGCATGATGACCTTGCTCGGTGAATCCGTGATTGGCGCCGACGTGGCCAGCAAGCTCGGCATCGGCCCGGGCGACAGCCTGGTCTCTTCACCGGACAACCTGTTCGACATTGCCGGCGTGTACCCGCTGAAGATGAAGGTGGCGGGGGTGATGGAGCGCAGTCATGGGCCGGACGACGCGGCGGTGTTTGTCGACACCCGCACGGCCTGGATCATCGAGGGACTGGGACACGGACACCAGGACCTGGCCAGGACCGGTGATTCATCTGTGATCCTGCAGAAAGATGACGACAGCGTCACGGCCAATGCGAAGCTGATGCAGTATGCGGAGATCACTGCCGATAATATCGACAGCTTTCATTTTCACGGTGACAGTTCGATCTATCCACTCACTGCTCTAATCGTGCAGGCAAATGATGACAAAGCAGCGGCGTTGCTGCGCGGCCGATACCAGGACCATGATAGTTACCAGGTCGTCAGGCCGGTCGACGTCGTTGATGGCCTGCTGGAGAATATATTTCGTATCAAGACAGTCATCGACGGCGTAATCGTGATTGTCGGATTGGCGACCCTGCTGACCATGGTGCTGGTCTTCATCCTGTCCTTGCGTATCCGCCAGGACGAGATGGATACGATATTCCGCATGGGCTGCAGTCGCATGACCATGGCACGACTGCTGCTGGCGGAGATAGTGATCATCGTGGCTGCCAGCGCGTTGCTTTGCGCTATCCTGCTCACGCTCGTATCTGCAAACAGCGCGTCACTCGTGCGATACCTGTTGCTGAGCTAATCGCATGATTTTTATGACCGACATACCGGCAAAAGCCGGTATCCAGTAAGCCGTTGAATCACTGGATTCCGGGTCTAGCCCGGAATGACGGTTCAATTAAGGCTTGCTTCATTTTCCAGGCAGGATGAGGCGGTTAAAATGCAATCCGGATTCTTTTAATGGGACAGCAAGTATGTATTTGAAATCAACACGCTATCCTGTCAGGTTTATTTCATTCGTTACCATCATTATCGGTATGTTGTCGTCACCCTGTGCAATGGCAGCAGGTAGCGTGTCTGAAAAGCTGGTCGTTTACAGCGTCAACTATCCGTTAGCCTATTTTGCCCGGCGCATCGGTGGTGAGCATGTCGATGTGCATTTACCCGTTCCGGCAGGAGAGGATCCCGCTTTCTGGATGCCTGACAGCGATACGATAACCGCGTATCAGCAGGCAGACCTGGTACTGCTCAACGGCGCCGGTTATGCGAAATGGGTCGATAGGGTGTCTTTACCCGGCAGAAGACGGGTCAATACCTCTGCGTCATTTCGCGATGCCTATATCCCGGTAGAGCAAAGCGTGACACACCAGCATGGCCCGGGTGGCGATCACTCCCATGCGGGCACTGCATTCACGACCTGGCTGGATTTCAGCCTTGCCGCGCAGCATGCACAGAGCATTAACGCGGCAATGAGCAGGGCCAGGCCGGCAATGGCAGACGTGTTCGAGGCCAACTATCAAAAGCTGGCCCGAGACCTCGAAAAGCTCGACAGGGAAATGCAACGTGTAGCCGGTCAATATGCGGATCGACCGATGCTCGCCTCCCATCCTG
The DNA here is from genome assembly GCA_029287965.1 of Arenicellales bacterium. Taxonomy (GTDB): domain Bacteria; phylum Pseudomonadota; class Gammaproteobacteria; order BMS3Bbin11; family BMS3Bbin11; genus JARFQC01. The sequence continues at coordinate 2,186 of JARFQC010000182.1, read as the reverse complement.
TCTACCAGTACCTGGCGAGGCGCTACAAACTGAATATCGAATCCGTGACCTGGGAGCCGGACGTCATGCCCGATCCTGACGAGTGGCGGATGTTGTCCCGTAAGCTGCAGGCATTTCCCGCCGATGTGATGCTGTGGGAGAGACAGCCCCTGCCGGAAACACGCGAGTGATTACAGCAATTGGGCGTCAAGGTCGTGGTTTTCGACCCGGTCATGAACGTGCCAAGTGAAGGGGATTTCCTAACGCAGATGCAGGCCAACGTGAACGAGCTGTTGCACCCTGGCGAATAGCCGTCAACAGTACAGCCGGTACAAGCAGATATTGTGCGCACACGCCGGAGCGGGTAGGATTCGCTTCCCGTAAACGGGTACCCATAATTTACAACTACTGGAGCATTGTATGAAACTCAAATTAATTATCGCATCACTCATGATTATCTCGGCACCTGCGATCGCAAGCGATATGGCCGGCAAGGCGGCAGAAGGCGCGGCAGACAAAGCCAGCTCCAGCACGTCAGATGAAATGACCAATGCGGCGAAGGAAAAAGGCAAGGAAATGGCCAGCGATATGGCAAACGATGCCACGGACAAGGCAGCGGATATGGCCAAGGACAAGGCGAACGAAGCGATGGACTCCGCTATGGATAAAGGAAAAGATCAAGCCGCGGAAGGTGCTGCCGAGTCAGCGAAGGACGCGGCTGGTGCAGCCATGAAGTGATTGTGTTCCGACCCGCGTAATTGATGTTATCGATATCATTACAGAAAACCGCCTTACGAGGCGGTTTTTTTGTGGTCAATAGCGAGAAGATTATTTGCTCTGGTCTGCAGTAACCCGGTAGCAGCGCAGGTTTCACAAATCGACCGGAATGTGAGTATGATTAAACTTATGGGTCTTGAAAAATTGCTGGAGCCAAACAACATGATTGACCAGAGACTTGTCCGCATTGTTACCCTGTTCGCCTGTTGCATTGCAGGCCTGGGCCTCCTCACGACTACCTCTTCTGCAGATGACATGCGCAGCGAACGCATCCAGATTCCCAGTGGAGAAAGCGGCGTTACGATCATCGGCAGTATCACGGGTTATAACAGCGTGGACTACAAACTATATGGATGTGGTGAACAAGATATCGTCATCAATCTCACTACAGATAATGCAAGCAGTTACTTCAATATCCTGGCACCAGGCGAGACGCAGGTCGCCATGTTTATTGGATCGGTTGAAGGTAACCGGTACGAAGGGCGCTTACCGGAAAGTGGTGATTACACGATTCGTGTCTACCTGATGCGGAGTGCTGCCCGTCGCGGTGAAAAGGCCAACTACAAACTGGATATCACTGTTGCAGGTACGAGGACGCTTTGCCAGTCCCCTATTGTTAAGCATGGGCCTGGCTTGCATGGGTGAAGAATTCATCGTTATGAAAGCTCGCTACTGGCATGCTACGTCTTCGTCGTACCCCATCAACGTGCGGCAAGAATCAACGGCCCATGATGTGAACAGTAATGCGTATCGTTACACCCGGTAGTGCCCGTATTCCCCGCATTCTATAGGCTGTTTTCTTTCCTGAGTGGTTTCACCAGGCTTGCCAGGCTACCGTGTTATGATCTGCCCGAATCGATCGGCAGGAATCAATGGCATGCATGAACTCTGGCTGACACTACCGCCCATCCTCCTGGCAGATATTGTCAACCCGGTACTTTTCGCATTCATGGTCTATGCAGTAGGCACCACACGGCCATTAGCAAACTCTCTTGCCGTGTTGCTGGGTCATACCATGGCTTACCTTGCCTTCGGTGTGCTCTTCGCGGTGGCTTTTAACGTCATAGCAGAAAGGATAACCAACCCGGAACCGATAGATTACTGGATAAGCCTGGTCATCGGGCTGCTGTTGCTGTGGGTGGCATGGCGGAGCCGCAGTAGTGATTCAACGCAAACCGAGCGGTCAGCCGATGCGGAGATGTCGCTGATCAAGGCCTTTTCAATGGGTGGTGTCATCAATCTTATCGGGATACCCTTCGCCCTGCCTTATTTCGCGGCGATCGACCAGGTGCTGAAAGCCGACCTGAGCGCAACGGGATCGTTGTCGGTGGTCATTGTGTACAATATCGCCTACGCGTTACCGTTCCTTGTTGTACCATTGCTTGCGCTGGTGATGGGTGAAGCCAGCCGTCCGGTTCTGGCACGAATCA
>JARFQC010000077.1 GCA_029287965.1 Arenicellales bacterium | reverse complement strand
CCCACACTTCACCCAGGGCTTACCGCGACTCCCAGCCGACTGTCGACAACCTGCAGCAGACCTACGCATGACGCGACCTTCAGTCAGGTCCGACCGGGCACCCCGAATCGAGCCGTTCAGGGTCATGCAGATATTGCAGCGTGCCAGGCAGCTGCAAGCGCAGGGCAAAGACATCGTTCACATGGAAAACGGTGAACCGGACTTTCCTTCTCCGCCGGGAGTCATCGCGGCAGGCAGGACTGCACTCGATGCGGGCCATACTCACTACACCGCCGCCAATGGCCTACCTGAGCTTCGAGCGGCCAGCGCGTCAAGCTACGGTGATGATGCAGTTGTTGATGCATCGCGCATTCTCGTATCACCCGGTGCATCAGGTGCCCTGCAACTTGTCATGGCAGTCCTGCTCAACGCGGGTGACGGGATTATGATGGCTGATCCGGGCTACCCGTGTAACCGCCATATTGCCAGCCTCTTCAATGCCGACATCCAGCTCGTCCCCGTGGATGAAACGACCGGCTATCAGCTGACCCGTGAGCATGTCGAGGCGCATTGGCAAGCGAATACCCGGGCAGTACTCGTGGCCAGCCCCTCGAACCCTACCGGCACACTGATAGACCCGGCAGAACTCGCGGATATAAACGAGTTTGTTGTGAGTCGCGATGCCAGGCTGATAGTGGATGAGATCTACCATGGCCTGATCTATGACGAAGATGTCCCCAGCGCAGCCGCTATCAGTGAAGATATATTCATCATCAACAGTTTTTCCAAGTATTACGGTATGACAGGCTGGCGCATCGGCTGGCTGGTCATGCCGGTTGAGTATGCAGAGGCCGTCAGCAGGCTGGCCCAGAACATGTTCCTGGCAGCTCCGACATTGTCACAGCATGCGGCGCTGGCGGCGCTGGATGAAGCCACGGAACCCGAATTACTCAGGCGCAAGGACATATTTCGAAAACGGCGTGGCTATCTCCTGCCGGCCCTGGAGGACGCAGGATTTATCGTCAGAACCCGGCCCAGCGGCGCTTTTTATATTTATGCGGACTGCACAGCATATGGCCAGGATTCCGATGCGCTATGTGAGCAGTTGCTCGAGCAGGCAGGTGTCGCCGTAACCCCAGGCAGCGACTTTGGCCATCATGACAGCTCCCGGTATGTTCGCTTTTCCTATGCCAACACCCTGGACAAGCTTGAACAGGGTGTACGGCGAATGAAAAATTACCTGGAAAATAGAAGCTGATCATGACCAACGTGTCTCACTACCTTACCGCCGCAATCACAATTGTCGCTCTGCTGTTAGCCGGATGTGATCAGCCAGTCGCGCAAAAGAAACAGAAAAAAGATCGCCCGCACCTGGTAGAAACAGCGCTGGTTGAACGAGATGATATCGGCATTGCACAGACCCGCACCGGCACGCTGAAAGCGCGTCTCGAAGTCGAGATATACAACCAGGAAGAAGGGCGCATCACCGAACTGCCTTTTTACGAAGGAGACCGGGTTAACAAAGGAGACCTGGTCGTTAAGCTGGAAGGTGACCTGCTGCGCGCCGAACTGGATCGTGCAACGGCTAAGCGCCGGCAGGCGGAACTGGATTTGAAACGTCTCAAGGAACTGTTCGCGAAAAAGCTGACATCTGATGAGGCACTCGGCCGAGGCGAAACCGAGCTTGCCGTGGTCCGCGCAGACGAGGCTATACTGAAAACCCGCTACGGTTACACGCAAATCAAATCACCGCTTGATGGCCTGGTGAGTGTACGCAACAGCGAACCAGGAAATATCGCTGAGCGATATACGCATCTCCTGACCATTTCCGATCACAGCACCTTGATCACCGAGGTCAACGTTTCAGGTCTGTTGATGTCCGGGTTATCCGTCGGACAAGCTGCCAGCGTACGTATCGACGCGCTGGGTGATAGTGACTACCCGGGTAGAATCAGTCGCATCCACCCCAACCTTGATCCTGCCAGTCGCCAGGGTGTCGTCGAGGTGGAGCTCGACCCTGTGCCTGAAGGTGCCCGTCCCGGGCAGTTATGCCGTATAAGTTTCGAGCGAAGCATCGGTACGCGTCTTGCCGTGCCGCTGCGTGCACTGAGAAGAGACAGTGATGGCGAGTACGTATTTATCGTTGATGACGAGAACCTGGCGCGACGGGTCAGCGTGATTAGCGGACGCCGTTTTGCCGAGCAGGTGGTCATAGCGGATGGACTGGAACCGGGCCAGAAGGTCGTTGTGCGTGGCTTCCTGGATTTGCGCAATGGCAAGAAAGTAAAACCTGCAGGCGGCGTTTAAGCGACATGTCGAACAGGGAGAACGATGACCTGAACAGTCTGACGCCAACTCGCAGCGGCGGCCTGGCGGCGTGGTCCATCCGGCATCCGGTCGGTGTGAGCATGATCGCACTTGCGGTGCTCGTGCTTGGGCTGTTCGCCATAGATCGCCTGGCCATCGACCTGCACCCGCACATCATCTACCCGGAAATTCGTGTCCGAATCCTTGATCCCGGCGTACCGGCAACCGTGATGGAGGACCGTGTTACGCGCCAGCTCGAAGAACAGCTGGCTATCACCGAGGATGCAATCGCGGTGCAGTCGAGTACCAGCCAGGGTGTTGCCAGTGTTGACCTGTCTTTCGCCTATGGTAAAGACATAGATATTGCTTTGCGCGATGCCAGCACCCGGCTGGATCGTGCCAAGCGCTTTCTGCCTGACAGCATCAATCCACCGATCATATACAAGCGTGATCCGTCGCAGATACCTGTGGTCGAGTTTGTCGTCAGCTCCCCGGTAAGAGACGCCGTTGAACTGCGCACCTGGACGGATGACGTACTGAGGAAATGGTTCCTGAACCTGCCCGGCGTTGCTGCCGCAGAGGTAGGCGGCGGCCTGGTCAGGGAGGTGCATATCATCCCCGATCAGCAGCGCATGGCGGGTGTCGGTCTGAGCATGCAGGATCTGATCGATGCCGTGCAGCGAGGCAATCGCGAAGACCCCGTGGGCCGCTTGCAAATGAGCAGCCATGAACTTTCCGGGCGCATCAGCGGCCGTTTTACTGACCTCAAGCAGATGCGTGAGCTGCCATTGCAACTGGCGTCAGGTCGTGTCATCCCGCTTGGTGAGATTGCCCGGGTGCGCGATGCCCATGCGGACGAGCGTCTGCGTGTGCGGGCGAACGGCATCGCCGGCGTCAAGCTGTCAATTCAGAAACAGCCGAACGCGAACACCGTGTCAGTCGTCAATGGGGTGGAAGACAGGCTGAAATGGCTAAAGGACAAGGCGCTGCTGCCGGATGATATCGACATCATCACCGTCAGCGATCAATCCATCTATATTCGCCAGGCACTACAAAACTCGGCACTGGCCGCAGCCAGCGGTGCGGTGCTGGCGATGCTCGTAGTGTACCTGTTCCTGGGCAATCTTCGTCGCACCCTGATAATCGGGACGGCCATACCCATCGCTATCATGGTTACCTTCATACTCATGAGCATCAGCGGCTTGACGCTGAATATCATGACCCTGGGCGGCCTGGCACTCGGTATAGGCATGCTGGTGGACAACACCATCGTCATGCTGGAAAACATGTACCGTCATCAGCGTAAGGGCGAGGCCGGTCTCGATGCCGGCATCAATGCAGCGCGCGAGGTATACAGTCCTATCGTCGCATCGACGAGTACGAATCTTTCTGCAGTCCTGCCATTCCTGTTTATCGGCGGTCTCACCGGTCTGCTATTCAGGGAACTGATTATTACTATTTCTGCGGCGATTCTTGCATCGATGGTCATCGCCCTGACACTGGTACCGGCGCTTGCCGCTCGGGTTACCTCCCTGCGTCAGAGTCGGCTCAGGCAGGTTATAGACAGCGGCATGCAGGCGACACAGAAACAATACAGCCGGCTGGTCAGTGCCGAGCTGCGTGTCGCCTGGCTGATTCCGCTGCTATTTATTGCCGGGCTGGTTTTCGCGCTGCCCCAGCTGACGGGCGGTAAACAGGTTTTTCTGCCGAAAATGGACGATGGCAGGATAACGCTGCGTCTGTCGGCGGATCCCGGCACGACGCTGGATGAAATGGATCGCATCACGGCCGTGATAGAAGACATGATACGCGACCGGGACGAGGTGGAATCAGTTTTCGTATTAGCGGGAGGCTTCATCTTCGGACGTAGCCAGCGTGAAGTGCCCAATCGCACGACCATGACGGTGCAGCTCGTACCCCTTGCCCAGCGCGATGTCAGCAGCACCGAGTGGATGAGCATGATCAAGATGCAAATAGCTGAACAAAAGATAGCCGGACTCAAGGTTCGCATCACCCAGCGCGGCATACGTGGTATACGTACCAGTCGCGGTGACGATGACATCAGCCTGCGGATACAGGGGCCGTCGCTCAGTGTCCTGGAGGATATCGCAGACAGCCTGCTGCTCAGGCTGAAAGCTGTCGACGGCTTGACCAACCTGTCGCATTCGTCCGATGAAGACCACCTGGAACTTTCGATCAGGATAGATCGTGAAAGAGCAGGTGAGCTCGGGCTGGATGTGCAGACAATCAGCCAGACAGTGCAGATTGCCTTGGAAGGCAGCCTGATCAGCGACTACATAGAAGGTGATCGCGCATACGAAGTCAGGCTGCGACTTCCGCAGGAGGAAGTCGGCAATCAGCAGCAGCTGCGCTCAATCGTCCTGTTCCCTGCCGGCAGCGGCCGGGCGACTGTTCGACTGGGCGACGTGGCGGACATCGTCCTTGCCGAAACACCGGCTACCATCATGCGTGACAACCAGATGCGTATTATCGAGGTCAGCGCATCTGTGGGTGAAGCATTGACCCTGGCCGAGGCACTGCAAGGCATTGATGAAGTACTCGCTCAAATGCAATTGCCCGCGGGTTACACGATATACGAGGGCGGTGCGAAGCAGCTGCTGCAGCAGGGCAGGCAGCTCACCATGATATTACTGGGTCTCGCACTGATGCTGGTCTTCGTCGTGATGGCGGTTCAGTACGAATCGCTGCGGGATCCTTTGATTATCATGCTGAGCGTTCCCTTCGCGGCCATAGGCGTGGCCCTGGGGATAAAGCTTACCGGGCTGCCTTTGTCCATGCCGGTCTGGCTGGGCATGATTATGCTGGCCGGCATCGTCGTGAATAATGCGATTGTACTGGTTGAGTACATCAGGCAACTGCGTGAACGGGGGCGATCACTCAACGATGCCATCATTGAAGCCGCAGCGGTGCGACTGCGTCCCATACTGATGACTACCCTGACGACTGTCGTGGGCATGCTGCCCCTTGCACTGGCCCTGGGCGAGGGTGCAGAAATGCTTCAGCCACTGGCAGTGGCCATCGTCTCAGGGTTGAGTTTCTCCATGCTCGTAACGCTGCTGCTCGTGCCCGCCGTATATCGACTGGTGCATGCTTATGCCGCACGCGCGACGGCCGGCAGTGCGGCCGCTTCAGGCTGAGCCTTCCAGTTCACGCACCCAGAAGACCGTAGCGCCGGCCACCGCTGCCGGCATCACAAGCAGGTTAAGTCCCGGTACCAGCATGCACAATGTGACCATGCCGCCAAAGCCCAGGGCGGACAGGCGTCGCGTTCGCACCACGGTACGCACTTGCTTGAAGCGCAGTCCGTGGTTGTCCATCGGGTATTCCGTGTATTCCAGCGCCAGCATCCAGACCATGAACAGGCCCCAGAGAAAGGGCGCGGCAAGATTGATGACGGGAATCATGAACAGGATCAACAGCGGAACGGCAAGCAGCAGGAAATAGCTTATCTTGACGACTTCATTCAGCAGTGACGGGATGATCTCCCGCAGGAACGAGGCGGCCGAGACATCCTCGATCTTTTCACCGCGCAGATGCTGTTCGACCTTTTCTGCCAGGAAGCCGTTGAACGGAGAGCCTATCAGGTTGGCGATGATGGTGAAGGAGAAGTACCAGACCAGCAGCAGGGCGAGGGCAAACAAGGGCCAGAGTATGTAGCGCAGGCCTTCTGCCCACCAGCTGTCACCACCGGGCAGGAACTGGTTGAGCAGGGTGTCGAAGTAGCTGGCACCTGCCCAGATCAGGCCTGCGAAGACAAGCAGGGTCACCAGGATGGGCCACAGCGTGAGTGAACGGATGCCCGGTTTCCATATCAGTCCGAGTCCCTGGATAAAATAGCCTGCACCGCGTGCGAGATTGCCTTTCATAATTGTGCCGTAGTCGGTAGATGTCAGATTTGCTTGTTATGCCGGATACTCCGGTTGTCGAAGTGATTTCCGGTGGTTCGATTTTACACGCAACTGGAATACGTCAGGCGCTGGAATGAATAGTGCAGTCTTCGGTTCAATATTCCGCAGCTGTCACAGGGCGTGGCAATCCGTGCATTCAGATCAGGCCTGCTGCCAGTCGCGCCGTGCCATAGGCGGCCTCTTCATGCAGCCCGGCTTGCATGGGGCGGCCGACGATCCGTTCCCTGATGGCTGTCCAGGTGCGGTTGGCTGCTCCTCCGCCGGCACTGCATATTGATGACACCCGATCCGCACCGAGTGTCTCGAGCAGGTCGTAACCGGTTTTCTCAATGCGCGCGATGCCCTCGAACAGACCCTGCAGGAACATTACAGGATCCTCCACGGCGGGAGACAGCTTTGGCTGCATTGACGGATCGTTTACCGGGAAGCGTTCACCGGCCGATGGCAGGGGGTAGTAGTTCAGGCCCGTGTCGGTGTCTGCCTGCATGGCCGCCGAGAGCGAAACCAGGTCCTCCGGGCTGAAATACTGTTTCAGTACCGCTCCACCGGTATTGGATGCACCGCCAGCCAGCCAGCGCTTGGCGTCCAGCCTGTGACTGTAGACACCATGCGGGCGCGAATCGACCTGGCTGCTGCTGCATAATTTAACAATGAGTGTAGAGCCGAGTGAGGTAACGGCGTCTCCGGGGCGTCTGGCGCCGCTGGCCAGGAAAGCGGCAACACCGTCAGTCGTACCGGCATGCAGCTGAACGCTGGCCGGAAGGCCGGTTTCGCTGCAGACAGCTGCAGCAACGAGACCGGCCGGCGCACCGGGCTGGAGAACCTGCGGCAGGGCGCCGGCAGGCCAGTTCAGCTCCGTCATCCAGTCAGGCCAGCACAGTGCTACAACGTCATAGCCCAGCTTGAGGGCATTGTTCCAGTCGCTGATCCCGGGGCTGCCGCGCAGGCGTGCAAGTATCCAGTCGGCCTGCTGCTGTATGTAGTAGTCCCGACCACCCGCGTAATGGTCACGCAACCAGACAGCCTTGAGCAGGGCACTGCCGGGGCCACAATAATCTGCGGCTGCGGGTACGCTTTTGCATAGGGCTTCACCCGCTGTTACCGGACGGTTGTCTGAGTACATCAGGGCCGGTCCCAGCGGCCGGTTTTCTGCATCGGTGAGCAGGGTCGTACCGGACGTACCGTCTACACACAGGCCTGCAACGTCAGACAGGCCGTGTTGTTCGTCAAGTGCCTTCAGGCAGGTCCTGACGGCATGCCACCAGTCTTCCGGGTCCTGTGTCTGTATGCCATTATCACTGCGCGTTGCGGGCAGGGAAGTACGGGCTTCTGCAAGGGCCTCGCCGGACGCAGAAATCAGGATGCTACGGACACCGGAAGTACCTGCATCGATGCCGATGTAAGTGGGATTTACCTCACTCACTGAAATCGGGTTCTGAGGGTATGGTTCCTTGCCAGTCTGGTTTAGAATACTGCGCTGTGACCGTCGTGTAGATCCCCCCACGCACATAAAATCTGGCACAAAGACGCATGTAGCGGGGAGATGTCGCTTTCACCAGGTCATCGAGGATGTGGTTGGTGACGGCTTCGTGAAAGGCTCCTTCGTTACGATAAGACCAGATATAGAGTTTCAGTGATTTGAGTTCGACACATTGTTGATCCGCAATATAGTCCAGGTACAGCGTGGCAAAATCCGGCTGGCCCGTTTTCGGGCACAGGCACGTGAATTCCGGCATGCGTATGCTGATCGTGTAGTCCCGTCCGGAATAGGGATTATCGAAGGTTTCGAGATCTTTGCTCGGGCTGTTAGACATAGTATTAATCCGCAAGTAATTTGCGCAGGGATTCTAGCCGAATAAGCGGCCACACTCACGAATGCGACTGAAGAAAATAAAACTGGCCGGCTTTAAATCGTTCGTGGACCCCACCCAGGTTGAGTTCCCTCACCAGTTGACCGGCATCGTCGGGCCAAACGGCTGTGGCAAGTCCAATGTCATCGATGCGGTTCGCTGGGTAATGGGTGAATCGTCCGCCAAGATGCTGCGCGGACAGAGTATGGAAGATGTCATATTCAGCGGTTCCCAGTCGCGTAAGCCAGTGGGCAAGGCATTCGTAGAACTGATTTTCGACAACACGGTAGGCCAGAAAGCACCGGGCAACTACGCCAAGTATTCTGAAATCGCCATTCGCCGAGAGGTGACCCGCGATGGCCGTTCCGACTATTTCCTCAACCGTACCAAGTGCCGCAAGAAAGACATTGTCGATGTCTTCCTGGGAACCGGCCTCGGTCCTCGTGCCTACTCAATAATCGAACAGGGCATGGTGACCCGGATCATTGAATCCAAGCCGGATGAACTGCGTGTATTTGTCGAGGAGGCAGCCGGAATATCACGCTACAAGGAACGGCGCCGCGAGACCGAAAATCGTATTCGCCATACGCGCGAGAACCTGTCGCGTGTGGAGGATATCCGTTCCGAACTGGAAAGCCAGCTGGCACGCCTGAAGCGGCAGGCCAGCGCCGCGCGTCGCTACAAGGAATACAAATCCGAAGAGCGCCGCCTGCAGTCCGAGGTGCTGGCACTGAGATGGCAGGGGCTGACCGACAGAATCAGCAGGGAAGAAACGGAACTCGAGAATCGTCAGACCTCGCTGGAAGCTCAACTGGCAATGCAGCGCGAGACGGAAGCCGATATAGAAAAAACCCGCCAGCAGCAGCACGATGCGAACGAGACCTTCAACCAGGCACAGGGGCAGTACTACCAGACCGGTGCTGAAGTCAGCCGCGTAGAGCAGTCGATACAGCATGCGCGTGATTCGCACCAGGAAAAAATGCGCGAGAAGGAACAGCTCGATGCGGCGCTTAGTGCTGCACGTGCGGGTTATGAAGCGGACAGCGGCAAGGAGGCCGGGCTGATTACCCAGCTCAACGAAGGCACGGCAGAACTCGAAGTACTGGCTGCCAGGAATGAGCAGCTCGCCGGTTCGCTCGCGAAGGCAGAAGCCGACATGCACGACTGGCAGCAGCGCTGGGATGATTTCTCAAGTGTTGCCGCTCATCCTGCCAGGGAGCGTGAAGTCCAGAGTGCGCGTATCAAGCAGATTAATGATCACCTGCAGCGCCTGCAAACGCGCCGCCAGCGCCTGGCCGGTGAAGACGAAAGTCTGCACACGCGGATCAGCGAGAGCAGTACTGACGGCCTGCGTGAAGATCTCGAAAAGAGATTGGCGGTCGCCCGGGATCTGAATGAGCAGATAGAGCGGCTGGATGGAGAAATACAGCAGTTGCGCCGCGACATCGAGCAGACCGGCACTGAACTGAACAGCGCCCGCGTTCAACGCCAGTCCGTCACCGCAAGGCTGGAAACCCTGCGCGAGCTGCAGGACGCTGCCCTGGGCAGAAACGATCAGCAGATGCATGAATGGCTGGGGCAACTGGGCATGCAGGACCTGGCCGGCCTGGCCGACAGTATCCAGGTTGAGAAAGGCTGGGAAACCGCCGTCGACCGTGTTCTCGGTAGCGAGCTGACCGGTGTCTGCCTGGCAGGCCGGGCGTTGCCGGTCGAGCAGCTGGATGCGCTGCAGGGCAGGGGTGCCAGTTTCTTCGAGGCCGGCAAGGGTGGTGGTGAGACGACCGAGAACATGCTCGCCTCCCGCATCCGGACCACGGATGTAAACCTCAATGCACGCCTTGTTTCCGTCTATATAGCCGAAGATATAGCAGCGGCCATTGCTGCGCGCGATGCGCTGCCGTTGCACGCGGTAAGCGTTACACGCGATGGTGATCTGGTCGGCCAGGACTGGATATCTCTGTCAGGTAGCCGGGACGAGGAAACCGGTGTCATGTCCCGCCAGACCGAGATCGATAATCTGTCAGCACAGCTGGAAACGGCAAAAGAGCAGATTGACGCTCAGGCAGCCAGGCACAGTGTCATGCAGGAAAAGCTGACTGAGCGCGACAGGCAGCGTAGCGAGATCCGCGAGCGCCACCGCCGTGAAACGACACAGGCTAACGAAGACAATGCACGCCTGCATCGCCTGGAAGCCGAACTCGATCAGATGCGTAACCGAAAGGCGCAGATCGAACGCGAACTGACCGAAATCGATGACCAGGTCGTTCTCGATCAGGCGGAACTGACTTCATCGGACGACAGGCTGGCAGCAGCCAGCAAGCAGGCAGAAGATATCGAGGCTCAGCGCAACAGCCTGCTGGAACAACGCAACAAGGTCCAGCAGGCACTGGATGAGTCACGCAGCGCCGCACGCGAATCTGATACGGCCTTGCACCACTTGCAGTTGCAGCGCCAGGAGTGGGAGGTGACGATACGTTCCCTGCAGGACTCCATGCAGCGCACCCGTCAGCAGCTGGATATGCTGCGCAGCCGGGAAAAAGACCTGGAGCAAAGCCTGCAGTCCAGCCATACCCCGGAACAGGATATGCAGGCAGAACTGGACCGCCTGCTGGCGCGCAGGCTGGAGGAAGAAGGTCTGCTCAAGCAGCGCCGCGAGCAGGTCGTGGAACTCGAAAGCCGACAACGCGAACTGGAACGCAAACGCCACAGCGAAGAATCCGATTGCCAGGCACTGCGTGAATCCATGGAACAGGAAAAAATGAAGCGCCAGGAGCAGTTCGTACGCCGCCAGACGCTCGAGGAACAACTTGCCGAGCTGGAGATGAACGTTCAGGAAGTGCTGGCGAGCATGTCCGAAGAAGCGGACGAGGCGGCCTGGACCGAGCAGCTGGAAACGATCACTCGCCGCATTACCCGCCTGGGTGCAGTCAACCTGATGGCTATCGAGGAGTACGAGGAACAGTCCGAACGCAAGGGCTATCTCGACAAGCAGCATGCGGACCTGTCCGAAGCACTGGCGACACTTGAAGGTGTGATGGGTAAAATCGACCGGGAAACACGCACCCGGTTCAAGGAGACCTTCGACCAGATCAATGACGGCTTCCAGCGCTTCTTCCCGAAACTGTTCGGCGGTGGTCACGCCTATCTCGAGCTGACCGGTGAAGACCTGCTCGATGCCGGTGTAGCCGTGATGGCAAGACCACCCGGTAAACGCAACAGCACCATCAACCTGCTGTCAGGCGGCGAAAAAGCGCTGACGGCTGTTGCCATGCTGTTCGCAATCTTTGAACTCAACCCCGCTCCTTTCTGCCTCCTTGACGAGGTCGATGCACCGCTGGACGAGGCGAATGTGTCGCGCTATTGCGAAACCTTGAAGTCAATGGCTGATCACACCCAGCTTATCTACATCACGCACAACAAGGTAACCATGGAATCTGCCCACACACTGCTGGGTGTCACCATGGCGGAACCGGGCGTCTCACGCCTGGTCAGCGTTAACCTGAAAGAAGCAGAGAAAATGGCATCCTGAAGCATTATGGAACTACGCAGCGCATTATTCGTAATCGGACTCATCATCGTTGTCGTCATAGCGGTCATCACCTATCGCAAGGCACACAGCAAGCCGTATAGCTTGAAAGGGCGTTCCGGCAGGGACGAATTTCTGCTTGATCCCAAAGGTGACGATGTGGACCCCCTGTTCGCACCCGGCGCCTCGGCTTCGCGTGCAGACATGGATCTGTCCGTCGAACCTGATCCTGCCTTCGACAATGAAAACGTCAAGATACCCGTCAACGAGGACGTGGATATCGCCCTCAGCGCAGGCGACGCGCATAACCTGACAGAACAGATTGAAACGCTGGACGAGCCGCAAAGCGCCCCCGAGAAAGAGATACCCGTGCTTACCCCCATGGAAACGGCCGATGCTGATGACGGGGAAACACTTGATCTTGACCTGCAGGCAAAGCCGCCAAGACGGGATCACCGTCCTGAAAAGGCAATCGATTACGTCGCACTGATCCGCGGTTCAGAACCCATACGGCGCGACCAGGCGCTGGGTGTTTACCGCCAGCATGAATACCACATGGAAAAACCGAGCTATATCTACGGTTTCAATATCACCAATGGTCTGTGGTGTGACCTGGAGCAGGAACCCGAGTCAGGCGAATATCGCGACATTTGCCTGGCAATACAGATGGCAGATGCCGAAGGCTCGATCAGCGATACCGAACTGCACCGCTTCTCACAGATGAGCCTCGCCGTGGCGGAAGAACTGGAACGGCCGATCCTGTTCTCTCTTGACCATGATGAAGCGCTGGCTTATGCAAGGGACCTGGACAAATTTTGTGCAGCGACCGATTTGCTGGTGATATTCAACCTTATTGCGCGCAGCGAGCGTGGCTTCAGCATGCGTGCCATCCACCGTGAAGCCGAAAAGCTGGGGCTGGTCTATAGCATCGACCAGATCTATCAGAAGATACACGTGGACTCCGAAGGCCACACTGAAGTGCTTTACAGTCTTGCCAACATGTACAAGCCGGGCAATCTGCCGCTGGATGACAGTGCAGAAAATACCAGTGGTTTGAGTCTGTTCATGCAGGTTCCGACGATACACAAGCCGGCCGATGTTTATTCCGAGATGATCGAGAACATTGCGCTGCTGGCCAAGCGTCTGAATGGCATACTGGTTGACCAGGAAAGAAAGCCGCTCAACGAGGAAGGCCTGGGCAAGATTCATCGCACGATTACGGATATCGCCCGACGCATGGAATCCAGAGGCATCCAGCCCGGCGGACAGATCGCACACCGTCTCTACTAGGCGACATGGCGACGCCGGATCAAGCCAGGCAGGAAGTATCCGGGCTGCACGCCCGCCTCGCTGAACATAACTACCGTTATTATGTCCTCGACGACCCGGTTGTGCCGGATGCCGAGTATGACCGCCTGTTCCGCCGTCTGCAGGAACTGGAAGCCCAATACCCCGAACTGAAAACCCAGGACTCTCCAACTGCACGCGTTGGTGATGTGCCGTTGTCTGGCTTTGCATCGGTGAGCCATGAAGTGCCGATGCTGTCGCTGGCCAATGCAATGGATGACGACGAAGCGCGCAGCTTCGATCAACGCCTGATGCAGCTGCTCGAAGTCGATCAGATCGAGTACAACGTGGAGCCCAAGCTCGACGGCCTGGCCATCAGTATCCTTTACGAGCAGGGAAAACTGGTTCGGGCCGCTACGCGTGGTGACGGGACTACCGGTGAAGACGTTACGCAGAATGTCAGGACCATCGCCAGCATACCGCTGACGCTGCGTGGTGATGCCTGTCCGCGCATTCTCGAAGTACGCGGTGAAATATTCATGCCCAAAGCAGGCTTTAATGCACTCAATCAGAAACAAAAGGAAAAGGGTGAAAAGACCTTCGCCAATCCGCGCAATGCCGCCGCGGGAAGCCTGCGCCAGCTTGATCCCCGTATCACCGCCGCGCGCCCGCTGGATATGTTTTTTTATGCCGCCGGCCGTGTTGAGGGCGTTGAACTTGCAGCCACCCAGTCGGAAAGGCTGGCCCAGCTGCGCGACTGGGGATTGAAAACCTGTCCCGATATTGATGTGGCGATGGGCATTGATGCCTGTATCGCCTACAAGGAACACATCGGTCAGCGACGCGATACATTGCCTTACGACATAGATGGTGTCGTATACAAGGTCAACAGTATTGAGCTGCAGCAAACTGCGGGCAGCGTATCGCGTGCGCCACGCTGGGCAATAGCGCACAAGTTTCCTCCGCAGGAGGAAATGACCGTGGTGAATGCCATCGATGTGCAGGTTGGCCGCACCGGCGCCATTACACCCGTTGCCCGCCTCGAGCCGGTCTTTGTCGGTGGTGTCACGGTCACCAATGCAACGCTGCACAACAAGGCGGAGATTGAACGCCTGGACGTAAGAGTAGGGGACAGCGTTATCGTGCGACGTGCCGGGGATGTCATTCCCGAAATAGTCAGCGTCTACAAGCAACGCCGGCCGGATAACGCCGCAGCCTATGCGTTTCCGACTCACTGCCCGGTGTGCGATTCCGAGGTCGTATTTGACGACGGCGGCGCTATCGGTCGTTGTTCGGGAGGATTATTCTGCCAGGCCCAGCGCAAGGAGAGCATCAAGCATTTTGCCTCACGCAAGGCGCTTGATATTGAAGGCCTGGGTGATCGACTGGTAGAAATACTGGTCGATGAAGGGCTGATCGAAGATGTCGGTGATCTCTATAGCCTGCGTAAAGAGCAGGTAGCTAAACTGGAACGCATGGCTGACAAGTCTGCCGGTAACCTCATCGACGCCATTGACGCCAGTCGCGAGACTACGCTGCCGAGGTTTTTGTTTGCCCTGGGTATTCCACAGGTCGGTGAATCAACGGCTGCAGCACTTGCCCAGCACTTTGGGACGCTCGACCGAATTGAATCCGCATCGCTGGAAGATCTGCAAATAGTCGATGACATCGGCCCGATCGTAGCCGACAACATCCATACGTTCTTCGACCAGGCGCACAACCGGGAGATTATCGCCAGGCTCGTTGGAGCTGGTTTGAACTGGCCGCAGATAGAGGCCCGGCGTGATGACCTGCCGCTGGCGGGTAAGATCATCGTGTTAACCGGAACCCTGTCCGGCATGTCGCGCAGTAATGCGAAAGCCGCGTTGCAGGAACGGGGTGCAAAAGTGACCGGTAGTGTTTCAAAGAAAACGGATTATTTGGTGGCCGGTGAGAAGCCGGGCTCCAAGGTCGACAAGGCCGAGCAGCTTGGTGTCACTGTCCTGGATGAGCAGGGCCTGCAGACCTTGCTGGGCGATGAATAGGCCAGTTCCCGCAAGGTAGACTATAATCATGGTACTACGCATCAGCGGAATCTAACATGACCGACAAGTCAGTACGCAAGGGCATTTATATCCTGCCCAACCTCTTCACCACCGGCGCCCTGTTCGCAGGGTTTTCCGCCATTATCCAGGCGACCAACGACAGGTTCGAGCTGGCTGCGGTGCTGATCTTTGTAGCCATGGTGCTCGATGGACTGGATGGTCGTGTTGCCAGGCTGACGAACACAACCAGTGAATTCGGCGTCGAGTACGACAGCCTGTCCGACATGATCTCATTCGGACTGGCACCGGCGCTGGTTGTCTACGAATGGGCGCTTTATTCCATGGGCAAGCTTGGCTGGCTGGTGGCCTTCGTCTACGTCGCCGCAGCAGCCCTGCGGCTGGCACGCTTCAATACGCATGCCTCACTCGACAAACGCTGCTTCCAGGGACTGCCCAGCCCGTCTGCGGCCGCATTGCTCGCTTCTTTTATCTGGGTAATCAACGATTACGGGTTTCCGAGTACTGATTTTCGTGTCGTGGTACTGCTGATGACCCTGCTGGCCGCAGTACTGATGGTCAGCAATGTGCCATTTCGCAGTTTCAAGGACTTTGATCTGCGTGGACACGTGCCATTCGTCGTACTGCTCGGTATCGTGACGGTTCTGGTCGTCGTGGTCTACGATCCGCCGCGAGTGCTGTTCGCCGGCTTTATGCTGTATACCTTGTCAGGTCCGGTGCTCTGGCTGCTGCACAGGAAAAAGACCTCAGCAGGCAGCAGCAACGGGGAAAGCTGATACACAATACGGGGATTCACCTGTTGAAGTTCGATGCGGGTACAGGTATAAACAATAGCCATGAAACGGGAAAGCTATAAATTAACCACGCAAGCTCCGGTCGCAGCATCTGCTGCCACCTACGGACATGCCTGCTTTGCCCTGTCTTCATTCGCTCTTCTGCTGCGCTTGCGCGGCGCATAATACTCTTCCACAAAATAAACTCCTGAACACCCGTATCCGCATCAGCGGATAGAATACAATCGGGCTGTTTGCAGCTTTCTGCCACTATCCCGCAACAGCCCCCTATGCTATACAGGACAACAGCATGAGCGACTCATTAATCATATTTGATACCACATTGCGCGACGGCGAACAGAGCCCGGGCGCTTCGATGACCCGGGACGAAAAGGTGCGTATCGCACGTAACCTGGAACGTCTGCGCGTCGATGTCATCGAGGCAGGATTTCCTGCCGCCAGCCAGGGCGATTTCGACAGCGTCAGGGCCGTTGCCGAGGCCGTCAGCGAAAGCCGTGTCTGTGGACTGGCAAGGGCCATAGAAGGAGACATCAAGGCGGTCGCCAATGCCATCAAGCCGGCTGCCATGAGCAGGATTCATACCTTTATCGCCACGTCACCGATCCACATGCAGGAAAAACTGCGCATGAGCCCTGACGAAGTGCTCGAGCGTGCCGTATGGGCAGTCAAGCTGGCCCGGGAGTTTACCGACGACGTTGAGTTCTCACCCGAAGATGCAGGACGTTCTGACCCGGACTTTCTCTGCCGGGTCATCGAGGCCGTCATTGACGCCGGTGCAGGCACGATCAATATTCCGGATACCGTTGGCTACAATCTGCCCGGGCAGTTTGGCGGTTTGATTGCTACCTTGCTCGAACGCATACCCAATGCCGACAAGGCCATCTTTTCCGTGCATTGTCACAATGATCTGGGCATGGCAGTGGCCAATTCGCTTTCAGCCGTCCTCAACGGGGCGCGCCAGGTCGAATGCACGATCAACGGCCTTGGTGAAAGAGCCGGCAATGCCGCGCTGGAGGAAGTCGTCATGGCGGTGCGTACGCGGCAGGACCTGTTCAACTGCGATACGCGTATCGACACGACGCAGATCGTGCCGACCAGCCGGCTGGTTTCCAATATCACCGGTTTCGCCGTGCAGCCGAACAAGGCCGTCGTCGGTGCCAATGCCTTCGCCCATGAATCCGGCATCCACCAGGACGGCGTGATCAAGAAACGCGAGACATACGAAATCATGCGTGCCGAGGACGTCGGCTGGTCACACAACCGCATGGTGCTCGGCAAGCACTCCGGGCGCAATGCATTCCGTACCCGTCTGGCCGAACTCGATATACAGCTCGAATCGGAGACCGCACTGAATTCAGCTTTCGCCCGTTTCAAAGAGCTGGCTGACAAGAAGCACGAGATTTTCGACGAGGATCTGCAGGCCCTGGTCACCGAGGAAAGTCTTGAACAGGCGACTGAAAAACTCAAACTGGTCACGCTCAAGGTCTGTTCGGAAACCGGGGAAACGCCCTCCGCGGATGTGACCTTGAGTGTCGACGGGGTAGATATGCATGCCAGCATGACTGGCGGCGGGCCGGTCGATGCGGCTTTCCGCGCCATAGATGCCATCGTCGACAGCGGCTGCAACCTGTTGCTCTACTCAGTGAACAACATCACGACCGGCACCGATTCCCAGGGTGAAGTGACAGTACGCCTTGAGAAAGATGGCAGAATCGTAAACGGCAATGGCGCCGATACCGATATCGTCATCGCTTCAGCAAAGGCTTATCTGAACGCGCTTGAACGGATGTCGGTCGATTTGCGGCGTGCCCATCCACAGGTGACGCAGCAACCCATCTGATTGCATGTCGACGGGTATCTCACACAGGCAGGCGCTGCTCCTGCAGGACATGGGCATCGACGTATGGATCGCGCAGGATGCACCGGATCCGGTAGCCGAGCCCGTGTCGGAGCAGGTGCCCGGTGTGGCTACCGGGTCAGCTGCACCGGACTGGCAATCCCTGCAGGCTGAAGTAAGCAACTGCCAGCGCTGCGCCTTGTCTGCCACGCGTACCCGGACCGTCTTCGGGGTCGGCAATCCCGCGGCCGACATCATGCTGATCGGGGAGGCCCCGGGTGCAGAGGAAGACCGGCAGGGTGAACCCTTCGTCGGCCGTGCAGGCCAGCTGCTAGACGCCATGTTGTTTTCCATCGGGCTGGATCGCGACAAGGTGTTTATCTGCAACGTTCTCAAGTGCCGGCCTCCGCACAACAATGATCCGGAAGCAGAGCAGATTGAAGCCTGTGCATCCTACCTGGATCAACAGATCGCGCATGTCCGGCCCAGGCTCATTCTGGCCCTGGGCCGGTTTGCTGCACACCGGCTTCTGGACACGGATGCACCGGTATGGCGTATGCGAGAAGCGGACAATACTCTGCCTGGCAGCGATATTCCGCTCGTCGTCACCTATCATCCGGCCAGTTTGCTGCGCAATCCAGAGAACAAGGCCCGGGCCTGGCAGGACCTTTGCAAGGTCAGACAGCTAGTAAACTGACCATGTCCTCCGTCCTGAAGGAACAACTGCGCCCCATGCTGGCCGAGGATATACCGGTTGTAATGCGAATTGAGACAGCATCCTATGACTTTCCCTGGACGGAAGGCATATTCCAGGACTGCATACGAAATCACTATCATTGTCACGTTTACATGCAAGGCAACGAGATCGTTGCCTACGCCGTCATGCAAATGGGCGTAGACGAATGTCACCTGCTTAATATCTGTGTTGCCGAATCCAGCCGCATGCAGGGTATCGGCAGGCAGTTGGTCGAGTTCATGCTGGATCTTGCCCGGCGCTTGAATATGCGTACAGCCTTTCTTGAAGTGCGCAGCAGCAATGACGGTGCTTTCAGGTTATATCACCAGCTCGGCTTCAACGAAGTCGGCGTTCGCAAGGGTTACTATCCTGATCATGACGGTCGCGAAGATGCCATTGTGCTCGCGTACGAATTCAATACCCTCTTCGATAACTGACATCACACAGAACATGAATGTACTTGTTGCCGGTGCCGGCGTAATCGGTGTTACTACTGCATGGTTCCTGGCCAGGAAAGGCTACCGGGTAACGGTGCTGGACCGGCAACCGGATGTGGCGATGGAAACGAGCTTTGCCAATGGCGGTCAGGTCTCGATGAGCGGTTCCGAACCCTGGGCCAATCCCGGTGCGCCGCTGCAGGTCTTGAAATGGCTGGGTCGGGAAGATGCACCGCTGCTGATCCGCCTGAAAGCCGATCCGCAGTTATGGGCATGGGCCATCAGGTTCCTCTCCCAGTGCCCGCCGGGCAGCACCCGCAAGAATACCCTGCAGATTCTCAGGCTGGCCATGCACAGCA
>JARFQC010000107.1 GCA_029287965.1 Arenicellales bacterium | reverse complement strand
GTCCTTATCCAGCGCCGCTTTCATCCGCTCGTAGCTGATGCGTTCATGGGCCGCATGCATGTCGACGACGATCATGCCGCGCTGGTTTTGCGCCAGGATGTAAATACCATGCAACTGGGCAATGGCGTAGCCCAGCGGGTGATCCACGGCGGCAGGCGTCGCGTCGGCCTTGTCCTGCGGTGAGTAAAGCGCGTCCAGCGACTGAATCTGCTCACGCACCTGCAGGGGAACGTTATGCTGGAAGGGCTGCGGTGTGTAGTTGAAAGCGGTTACACCCTGCCCTGGTTCAGCTTGATCTGGGTGAGACATGAGCCCGTTATCCACCTCGCCACCGGGCCGGGTATCACTGAGTGATCGCTTGAGGGTCTGTGAAACGAACCCGTGTATCTGCCGGTCCTCGCGGAAGCGCACCTCGTGCTTACCCGGATGCACGTTGACATCGACCCTCGACGGAGGTAAATCCAGAAACAGCACGAATGCCGGCTGACGTTGATGATGTAGAACGTCCCGGTAGGCCTGTGAAATGGCATGCATAATGAGCTTGTCCCGCACGAAGCGGTGATTGACGTAAAAATACTGCTGGTCGCGCTGACTGCGTGAATAGGCAGGCCGGGATATCCAGCCATGCAGGCGCATGTCGCCGACCTCGACATCAATGCGCATGTTCTGGGCAATAAATTCCTTGCCGAGTACCTCACCGATGCGGCGCAGCTGCTCAACCTCGCTGTGGGCGACATTCAGGTTGTGCACCGCACGTCCGTTATGGAACAGGCGGAACCCGATTGCCGGATGCGCCAGCGCCTGCTCCCTGAAGCGGCGTTCGAGATGCTGGAATTCCGTATTTTCTGTGCGCAGGAACTTGCGTCGCGCCGGCGTGTTAAAGAACAGGTCTGCCATTTCCACAGTTGTACCGACCGGGTGGGCCGACGGTTCCGGTTGACCCGCGTGGCCGCGGCCATCGACGCTCAACTGCCAGGCATGTTCCGCACCCCTGGCGCGGCTGGTAACGGTAAAGCGGGACACGGATGCCATGCTCGGCAGCGCTTCACCACGAAAACCCATGGTCGTGACATTGACCAGGTCCTCCTGGGAACGGATTTTACTCGTCGCGTGTCGCGACAGGGCGAGGGCAAGACTCTGCTTGTCCATGCCGTGACCATCATCGCGCACGGACACGCGACGCATGCCACCGTTCTCGAGCTCAACCGTTATCTGGCTGGCACCTGCATCTATGCTGTTTTCCAGCAGCTCCTTGAGCACGGATGCCGGACGTTCGACGATTTCGCCTGCGGCAATCTGGTTGACCAGCTGCGATGGCAGCAGTTTTATTTCAGGAAGTGCCGCCACTATGAGTCGAGGAACCACTCGGGGTGTTTTTTTCGGAAATCCTTGATTCCCTTGTATATCGCCCTGGCTATCTTTTTCTGGTAGCTCTTGCTGCGCAGCTTTTTCTCTTCCCCGGGATTTGATATGAAGCCGGTTTCGACCAGCACCGAGGCGATGTTGGGCGTTTTCAGCACGACAAACCTGGCCTGCTCCACGTTCTTTTTATGCATACGGGCAAACTTCCCGATTTCCTTGTGAATCGATTTACCGAAAATTAGGCTGTATTCCATGGTCTTGTCTTTTGACAGGTCGAACAGGGTCTTGGCGGTATAGTCGTCCTTGTCCTTGATCGACACACCACCGGCCAGGTCAGAAGAGTTTTCCTTGTTTGCCAGCCAGCGCGCCATTTCACTGGTTGCCCCGCGATCTGACAAGGTAAATACAGAGGCGCCCCGCGCCTTCGAATTCTTGAACGCATCCGCATGAATGGATATGAACAGGTGTGCATTCTGCTGGCTGGCCAGGCGGGTGCGGTTACGCAGGGCCACGTAATAATCACTGTTACGCACCAGGTAAGGTTTGAAATTCTTGTCCTTGGCCAGCAGCTTTTCCAGTTCCCTGGCGATGCTGAGCACGACTGTCTTTTCCTTTGTCTTGTACTTTTTTCCCAGGGCACCGGGATCTTCACCACCATGCCCGGCATCTATCGCTACGACTATCTTGCCGCCCGGTGTAACCGGTTTGGGTCGGGCAATCGTAGCCGGGGCCGGGCTGGCGCTGTACTTGTCAAACAGGTCTACAACCAGGCGATAGCCGTAACTCGCATTCGGCTTGAGTTGAAAGCTTTTAACTTTCACTTCGCGCTTCAGATCGATAACGATGCGCACGACGTTTTTATCGAACTGGCCGTAGCGGAAGCGCTTGATGTAGGGATTATTCTTGACCGTCTTGGGCAGACCGCTATAGAGCTTGCCACCGCGCAGGTCTATCGCTACGCGAGGAGGATTGCTGAACATCGTGATGCGATGCTCGACCGAACTGCTCAGGTCCAGAACGACGCGTGTGCTGTCAGGCGCATTCCAGAGCCTGAGGTTCTTGACACTGACTGAAGCCGCTCCTGCAATCTGGCATGTCAGAATAAACAGGAGAACAAAGGATGCGAAGGTCCGCTTCATGTATGTTTGTCAGTATCCGGGGGTGGATGAAACGGGTATAACCTATAGGATGTACTGCACCGAAGCAAGCACGTAATATGGCTATAATTCTGCTTCACTGCATCCGGCAATCACGCTAATATATTAGATATTGCTTATGCATTTGTCGTCATCTTGAAGATGTCCGTGACCAGGCCAAATGCGTGGGCAGAATTCTCCGGCCAGGGTAGTTGCCATGTTAAGAATTTTTATCATCGGATTTGGACTGCTGCTGCATGCAAGCGCACTGGCCAATCATTCAGGTCAACACCTATACGATCAGAACTGTGCAACCTGTCATGGATTCAACGGTAGCGGCGGCGTCGGTGTTCCTCTCTCCCTGCCCGCTTTCCTGGACTCCGTATCAGACAACTACCTGGTAAAAACAATTCGCCATGGCCGGCCCGGCCGCATCATGCCGGCTTTCAAGGCACTGCAAGACGAAGAAGTCAATGCCATAGTCGCCCATATACGCAGCTGGTCTGACAAGCCTGCACCGATATACACGGATAAATCTGTACAGGGCGATGCCACTAAGGGCAAGGAACTGTTTGCTGCACATTGCGCGATTTGTCACGGTGCCGACGGCCAGGGCGGGCCGGGCACTGGCGTCACCATGTCGCGCCCCCGCAGCCTGCCCATTCTTGCCCCCGCATTGAATAACAGCGGCTTCCTGGCATCAGCTTCGGACGAAATGATCAAGCACACATTGATGGAAGGCCGGGAAGGTACACCGATGGTCTCCTTCCTGAACGATGGCCTGTCCGAGCAGGACATCAACGATCTTGTTGCCCACGTGCGGAGTTATGAGAAACAGGCCGGCAGCAGTTCGATGGCGCCAGTGGAAGATGAGCCGTCCATCCTGGTCAGCGAGTCGCCCTATAGCGTGGAAGAAACTGTCGACAACCTGGTTAATGCCGTCGAAAGCATGAACTTCCGCCTGATTCGTATCCAGGACCTCGAATCCGGCGTAGTTGAAGAAGGCAAGGAAGATAAAGGTCAGGTCATCATCTATTCATGCAACTTCAGCCTGCTCAACGAGGCGCTGAAAATCGATCCGCGCATCGGCCTGTTCCTGCCCTGCCGCGTGACGGTGTTCCAGCATGGCGACAAGGTACTGATCATGGCAGCAAATCCGAAAAAGATGAGCGACGTGTTTAACAATCGCGAGCTGGAAAGTGTCTGTCGAGACATGAAGCAGGTTTACCTGGACATGATTGATGAGGCGCTGTTCTGATGATCACACGAATGTACAAGCTGGTACTGATTGCGCTGCTGCTTATCCCGTCTTTTGCCCAGGCCGACGACCTGATCATGCGCCGAATTGCGGTGGATTTCCCGGAAACCATGACTACCCTGCAAGCATCCGTGATTGCCCAGGGTTATCGTGTTTCAAGGGTTCAGCGCGTCGATATAGGATTGACGTCATCCGGATACGACACGGCTGAATACCGTCTCGTATTCATGGCCCGACCGGATCAGATGGACCTTATCGAGACGAAACATCCTGACCTGATCCCTTTCGTTCCGCTGAAGATCACCATCTTTGCCGAAGGCAATGAAACCATCCTGGTCACCCTGAATCCGCTCAAATTCAATGAGTTTTTCCCGGATGAAGGTCTGGGTGATCTGTTTGCCCAGTGGGAAAAGGATATCGTTGAAATTTTCGACCGCGTGCAGTCGGAGCAGTAACGCTAATCCCGCTTAAGCGACGCCACCAGGGCCGCCCCCGTCTCCGAAAGGCCAGTTAGCGACGCCTCCCTGCCTTCATTCTTGAGGCGGATGTGAATTTCAATATCCGGCGCGGGCAACCAGCCCTTGCCTCGTTCCGGCCACTCGACGAAGCAACATGCCTTGCCATTGAAATAATCACGTATGCCAATCAGCTCCAGTTCCTCGGGGTCGAGCAGACGATACAGATCGAAGTGGTAGATGAGGGAATCTCCGAGAACATAGTCTTCCACCAATGTATAAGTCGGACTTTTTACCGGGCCGTTATGCCCCAGCCCCTGCAGCATGCCGCGCACCAGGCAGGTCTTGCCCGCGCCAAGATCACCGGATAGATATACGACCAGGCCCTCGACGAGGACATCTGCCAGGCGGCTGCCCAGCTGGATCGTAGCCTGTTCATCAGGCAGGCCCACAACGTGTTCATTCATTGCAGCTGTTTCTCAATGACTGAAGCGGTGCGACTAAATCAGAGGCCAGCATACCGGCTCTGCGATGGCGAGAGAATTGCTCCCCGGCTGACGCATGCAGTGTAACGCCCGCCACTGCGGCCTGGAGCAGACCAAGGCCCTGCGCTATTAGCCCGGTGATCAAACCGGCCAGTACATCCCCCGTCCCGGCTGTCGCCAGCGCCGGGCCGCCGCGTGTACACAGATATGGGATACCGTCGTCTGTAGCAATGACAGTGCCGCTGCCCTTCATCACGCAAATACCGCCGTATTGTGCCACTATCGCCCGCGCAGCTGCGATCCTGTCCATCATGATGTCATCTGTCGTGCAGCCGAGCAGTCGTGCGGCTTCGGCAGGATGCGGCGTCTGCACCCAGTCACGGCGTCTGTGCTGCTCACTGGCCAGCAGGTTAAGCCCGTCTGCATCGACTACGCTGACAGCGCCGTGTTCCAGGCAGTATTCAAAAA
>JARFQC010000241.1 GCA_029287965.1 Arenicellales bacterium | reverse complement strand
AAGGGAGGCCTGATGATCAATCCGGCCAATTACTCTGAAGATGATCTCAGGGAGATAACCCGGCGCTTCACGATTGAACTATCACGCAAGGGCTTTATTAATCCTGCTTCCAACGTGCCTGCTCCCGACATGGGGACATCTCCACGCGAGATGGCATGGATCGCAGATACCTATAAGTTATTGTTCCCCGAAGACCTCAATCATGACGCCTGTGTGACTGGCAAACCAACAGAAAGAGGAGGCATCGCAGGCCGTACAGAGGCAACAGGCAAAGGCGTGCAGTATGCCTTGCAGGAATTCTTCCGCCATCCTGATGCAGTGGAAAGTGCTGGGCTAAAAGATGGCCTGTCTGACAAACGTGTGGTATTCCAAGGACTGGGCAAGGTCGGTTTCCACTGTGCAAAATTTCTTGCCGAGGAGGATAACATCAAGGTCATCGCCATCATTGAACGGGATGGTGTTGTGACCAACGAAGAAGGCCTGAATGTACACGATGTCCGGCAATACTTTGTCGAAACGGGAGGGCTTAAAGGCTTCCCGGCTGGGGATTACAGCGAAAACGGTGCCGAAGCGCTGGAAATGGAGTGTGACATCCTCATCCCTGCGGCGCTCGAGTCCCAGATACACGCCGGTAATGCCATGCGCATTCAGGCCAGGATGATCGTGGAAGCCGCCAACGGCCCCGTGACATACGAGGCCGATGAAATTCTCGCAAATCGAAACGTTACTATCCTGCCCGATATCTTTATCAATGCCGGCGGTGTGACGGTGTCATATTTTGAATGGACGCGTAATATCTCGCATATACGCTTCGGCAGGCTACAGCGACGCTATGATGAACTACGCGGCAAGAACCTGATTGCAGCGATAGAGGCGCTGACGCAAAAAGATGTCCCGGAGCTTATGAATCGGGAAATCTCACGAGGTGCAAGTGAACTGGATCTCGTACGCTCAGGCCTGGATGACACAATGCGCATGGCATTTCAGGATCTACGTGAGGTAATGAAGACCTACCCAGAAATCACCGACTATCGCACTGCTGCCTATGCTATCGCTATCACCAAGATCGCCCGTTCTTATTATGACCTGGGTTTGGCAGAACCTCCCCGGGTATAAACTTTTGTAATCGTATGCATCCCCTGGTGACAAGACATAACCTGGGATTGGTCATCGGGCCAATAGTATTTGTCTCGATACTGTGGTTGCCATTACCCACAGGTATGTCTCCGGATGCGCTGATCGTTGCAGCTGTCGCTTGCCTGATGGCGATATGGTGGATCAGTGAAGCTGTCCCGATTGCCGCTACGGCTCTTTTGCCGATCGTACTGTTTCCACTACTTGGCGTTATGTCAACGGCTGCGACGACCAGCGCCTATGCCAATCACCTCATCTACCTGTTTATGGGTGGCTTCCTGATTGCCGTGACGATGCAGAAATGGAATCTCCATCGCCGCATCGCGATGCACACACTGAAACGAGTTGGTGTCAGCCCCAATCGCATGATTCTCGGTTTCATGCTCGCCACAGCGATGCTTTCCATGTGGATAAGCAATACGGCAACTGCCATGATGATGCTGCCCATTGCGATGGCGGTCATCAACCAGGTCGAACTGCTGGAATCTGCTATTGAGACCGGTACAGATACTGAAGTTAAAATGAAGTCCAATTTCGGGGTATGCCTGATGCTCGGCATCGCCTACTCCGCTTCCATCGGTGGTGCAGCGACGCTTATCGGGACACCGCCAAATGCCATCCTGGCCGGCATGGCCGAGAAACTCTATGGCCAGACTATCAGCTTCGCCGGGTGGCTTGCATTTGGGCTACCTCTGTCAGCGATCATGCTTTCGCTTACCTGGCTGTATCTGACACGTATCGCATACCCACTGCGTGCGACTGCCTTGCCTGGCGTTGAGAAGCTCATCGACCAGGAGCTTGATCAGCTGGGCCCGATAAAGAAAGAAGAACAATGGGTACTGGGCGTATTCATGGCAGTATCCAGCGCATGGATTACGCGCGGCTTTATCGATATTCCTGCCTTGAGTATGGTCACCGATGCCAGCATTGCCATGGCCGGGGCCTTGCTGTTGTTTATTATCCCATCCAATCTTGCTAACAAGGAGTTTCTGCTCGACTGGAAAACCGCCGCAGGCATCCCCTGGGATATCATTATTTTATTCGGTGGTGGATTTGCCCTGGCACAGGGATTCATAGATAGCGGATTATCTCTCTGGATCGCCGACCAACTGAGCATGCTTGAAGGGTCGTCACTCTTTACCATGATTGCGGTTGTGACACTGACTGTCATCTTCCTGACCGAAATCACATCCAATACCGCTACAGCGACTTTGATGATACCAGTGCTGGGAGCTGTAGCTGTGGCAATTGGCGTTCATCCCTACAGCCTGATAGTTCCGGCCGCAGTCGCGGCGTCCTTCGCCTTCATGCTCCCCGTTGCCACGCCACCCAATGCCATTGTTTTCAGCAGTCGCTTCGTTACGATCCCACAGATGGCCAAAACCGGATTCTGGCTCAATCTCCTGGCAGTTGGGCTGATCAGCCTGGGCGTGTACTTCCTGCTCCCGCTCGTGTGGGGCATAGACCTTGCAAGTATTCCCGATACTTTTAATTAAACCGTGCAAACCCTAGCTTGACCACTCATAGTCTATATCAGGACTGAAGTCACACGTAACGCATTCAATGCTGTAGCTAAAGATCAGTGTATCCGTGGCATCCTGCCTATGTCTGTTGTACTTCTATAACCTAACCTTACCGATTGTCGCTGTTCAATGAATTACATTTAATGGCCACGCCTGTAATTCAGCAAACGAATGCACCTTCAACCGACTTGTTTTACGGGAACACGAGTATTTATCAGTAGCACCTGCCATACTAGCCGCTTGCTTGCCTGACACATCAGCGTACCGGCGCCTATCACCTCAAAGGATACAAATGGAAAGGTCAACACTCGACGACATTATAGAGCGCCTCAGATCAACACAGTCCGAACTTGAAGCGGAACTGAATCGCCTGATGACGGAGAAACGCAAGAAGTTTCGATACACGATGCAGCGCGGTAAAGTGGTTTTTGAGCGCAGCATGCAAAGCTGGCAGAGTCAGCAGCGCACGAAAGCATGGCAATACCTGCGTGATGCACCTTTAATGACTATTCTGTCAGCTCCGCTTATCTATGCAATGATAATTCCACTCGTGATTCTGGATGCTTCAACCATCGTGTTCCAGCAAATATGTTTTCGTCTCTATGGTATCCCCAGGGTACAACGATCGGATTATCTGATTATCGATCGTCACCACCTCGCCTATCTCAATTTTATTGAAGCAGCTAACTGCGTATATTGCGGCTATGCGAATGGTCTGATTGCATTCGTCCGCGAGGTGGCATCACGACTGGAACAATACTGGTGTCCTATCAAGCATGCCCGGCTTATGCTGGACGAGCATAGTCGTATGCAAGAATTCTTTGACTACGGTGACGCTGATACTTATCGGCAGGGACTGGAAGATATTCGCAAGGACTGGTAGCCAGGGAACTATCCGGGCTAGATCGCAGCTAGGGGCAAGGCATTATAACCACCCGTGACAGTCCTTAATCAGGCTGTTAAATAAGATGCCTTATAAACTTCTTGCCGGTATCGGGAAACAGAATATTCACCACGTCGAAGAATGCTGATGCAGGTGTCGACTGCGGCTCGGTGTGAAACTCGTCCCGGTAGATCGAGGCCAGCAGGCGTATCTGGACTTTCTTTCTAGACCGGCCAGGCCTGCGTCCGTCCGGCTCGACGTCGTCAGGAATATCCAGGCGGTGAGATACAGTTTTCATTAACCGGTCAATTCTTTTGCATTCATCCATCACCGACAAGTCCTGGCCAATGATCGGGTGCAATTCGGTGAAGAGCCGCTGAAGTCTGGCGTGCAACTTGAGTTGATCAGCGAGTGCTTCTTTCATCTCGACGATTTTTCCGACCGTTTCCCGGTCGTGTATCCCGAAGTCATCCGGGATAGTCATGGCAACTTTCGCACGATCAATGAACGATTCTATTTCAGGGGCAAGAAATTTCCGGGACAGCCGCATCTGAACGGCATTCCAGTCATATTCTTTAGTTGAAGTTGACATGCGAGATCTAAGAAGGGTCCGGCCTTCCTATTGCCGTGTCCGCGATTAAAATGACTTCATCAACAGGAAGATTCGCTTGCGCGGCATGTTTGCGTATCGCCTCTTCACTTATCGCCTGGTAGATGCAAATTGTTCCTAATGCCCCCTCGCCTTCATCCAGTACGTAAGAGCGAATCCAGCGAAGATCTCCCTCCATCTCGTCACCAACTGATTTTGAACGCTTTGAGGCCGCTTCTAGTGCAGCACCATCGGTAAATCCATCACGACGCATGATTGCGTACAAGTTCATAGTAATTCCCCTATCACCAGATGTAATTGCAGATAAAAATACGCCCATTCAAGTCTAATGTCATGGCATTTTTAACTGCTGCAGGATTCTGAGTAACGGATACCTGTCGATGGGCATTAGCTGCTGTCTATTTAAAATTCAGCCATCATGTGACGTGGCCTGATTCCTGCCAGAAATGAGCGATTAATTCATCTACCTTTAAGTTGGTTCGCTTGCGACAGGGTATGTTTATAAAATTTACCCAGCGCCCGGTCTTTAGCACGTCGCTCGGAAAGACTGGCGGAATTGAGCGCGTCTTCTCGAATCAGCTTGAGATAGTTATCTAATCGCCTTTGATCAAGATCGCCCCTTTGCACGGCTTCCCTGACCGCACAACCCGGTTCGGTCTGGTGCTGGCAATCAGCGAATTTACATTGTTGCGCGCAGGCCTGGATGTCAGCAAAGGTCGCTGCGATACCATCCTGGCTGTCAGCCATTTGAATTTCCCGCATTCCGGGCGTATCGAGTATCAATCCTCCAGCGTCCAGGGCAATCAATGAACGCCGCGTTGTCGTATGCCTGCCCTTGTCATCATCCTCCCTGATACCACTGGTGCTTTGCCGCTGTTCACCAAGCAGCGTATTGACCAGGGTAGATTTACCTACGCCTGATGAGCCCAGGACGGCTATGGTTTTACCTTCTATTATCCAGGGGATCAGTTGCGTGACACTTTCCGGGTCAAGGCTGTTGATTGCCTGTACCGGCAGGAACGAGTCCAATTCCTGTATTTGTGCCGTATAGATTTCGGGTGAGTCTGACAAATCGCTTTTACTCAATACGATGACGGGCTCTGCCCCTGATTCATTGACCAGGGAAAGAAAGCGTTCAATTCTATTGAGATTGAACTCTTCATTCATTGAAGACACGATAAATGCGGTATCGACATTCGCGGAGATCAGCTGCTTCTTCAGCCTGGTGCCAGCAGCCTTTCTTGCGAAACAAGTCTTTCGATCCAGCAGGCGCAGAAA
The DNA here is from genome assembly GCA_029287965.1 of Arenicellales bacterium. GTDB lineage: Bacteria > Pseudomonadota > Gammaproteobacteria > BMS3Bbin11 > BMS3Bbin11 > JARFQC01. The sequence continues at coordinate 209 of JARFQC010000241.1, read as the reverse complement.
GTGGTGCTCACGATCCAACAGCACCCAGTCACCTACGACCAGCTCCGGCATGGACGATAACAAGCTTATATTGAATATCTCGGCCTCTGTCGCGACCGTGACCTCGGATCGATACTGCTCGATAATCCTGGCAGGAATGGCTTCATCCCATTCCTCCAGCGAGAGTTGCTGCTGGAAATGAGGTTGCCAGCCGAGCTCTGCAAGTGACG
>JARFQC010000188.1 GCA_029287965.1 Arenicellales bacterium | reverse complement strand
AAATTCAGTATTCTCCACCCGCGACCGTCACAGTCTGAAGGATCCGGCAACAATGCATCCTGTGTCATGCGGATCGAATCGCCGTTCGGTACTATCCTGATCCCGGCAGACATAGAAAGCGAAGCCGAGAACCGGCTGGTGGCTGATTACGGCCCGGACCTGAAGTCCGACATCCTGGTTGCACCGCATCATGGCAGTAACACTTCATCCAGCCGGGGATTCATCGAGCATGTGGATCCGGACATCTACCTGGTGTCGGCCGGCTGGAGAAATCGCTATCGTCACCCGTCCGATAAGGTCGTGCAGCGCGTCCGGGACAGGGGCGTACAGATCCTGTCGACAGCCGAGTGCGGGGCGCTGGATATCGTTCTGCATGACACAGGGCGAACACTGGTTGCCGAGCGCGGTCAACAACGTCTGTGGCGCCGCCGCGGAACTGACTGCCACTTCCTGTAGCAGGCGCGCTTTGGTACATTACACCGCTGTTTATCAACCTGTCCCGGAAGCCAGAATACGTGTTAGAAATTTTCCAGTCCGGCGGTTGGCTCATGTGGCCGATACTCGCCTGTTCCATCCTCGCCCTGGCTATCATCGCGGAACGTATCTGGAGTCTCCAGAAACGAAATGTGGCCCCGTCAACCCTGCTCGACCAGGTCCTGCAGCATGAGAAGGGTCAGCATATCAGCGACGACCTGATGACCCTGCTGGTCAAGTCTTCACCTCTCGGGCGGATATTCGCGGCCGGTCTGCGCAATCGGAGCCATGGCCGCGAGATCATGAAAGAGGCCATCGAGGAAGCGGGCAGCGCCGTTGTCCACGAGCTGGAGCGCAACCTCAACACCCTGGGGACCATCGCGGCTATCACGCCGCTGCTTGGCCTGCTCGGAACGGTGATCGGCATGATTACCGTATTCAACTCCATCACGCCTGAAGTCATGTCGCAGGGCATCGGTGATCCGACCGTTCTCGCCAGCGGTATTTCCCAGGCATTGATCACCACCGCTGCCGGGCTGTCTATCGGTATTCCGGCACTGATGTTCTTTCGTTATTTCAAGGGCAAGGTCAATGCGCTGACGGTGGAAATGGAGCAGCAGTCACTCAAGCTGGTCGAAGTGATCCAGGGCGACAGAGAGATCTGAGTCTCCGTTGAAATCGCATAATCTGCTTGATGTTTAGTATATAAATTAATGAAATTTAAGGAAAAAGATTCACGGGAAGATGACCTGCAGATCAATCTGACCCCATTGATTGATATTGTCTTCCTGCTGCTGATCTTTTTCATGGTGTCGACCACCTTCACGCGTGAATCGCAATTGCGCATCCAGCTGCCCGAGGCGGAAGCCGATGAAAGCCAGGTGGAAAAGGTCGAGCAGCTGATGATTGAAATCAGCGCCCTGGGTGTCTACGCGGTAAAGGGGCCGGGCGACGAAGAGATTCGCCAGGTCATCAATTCCAGTGCCGAAGCCCTGAAGCGCGTGCTCGACAAGTCATCCGATGTCGACAAGCGCGACGAGCTCGTCGTCATCATACGTGCCGATAGAAAAACGCCGCACGAAGCCGTTATCCGTGCACTGTCCGTAGCACGCCAGTCGGGCCTGACCCGAATTACCTTTGCCACCGAAGTTGAGCCGGATGGCGGCTGATAAATCCAGCAGATCCCATGAAGGCTGGCAGCTGTATCGCCGGCTGCTGCAGTATGTAATCCCGTATCGTAAGATTTTCTTCTTTGCCGTGATCGCCATGGTCATCGTGGCAGTGACCCAGCCGGTGCTGCCGTATTTTCTCAAGGGCATCACGGACAAGGGCTTTATAGAACAGGATGCTGAATACATCCGCCTGATCCCCCTGTACATCATCGGCCTGTTCCTGATCCGCGGTACGGCTGCCTTTATATCCCAGTACGGCATCTACTGGATCGGGCGTAATATTATTTACGATGTACGCCGCGAAATGTTTCAGCGCCTGATCCACCTGCCGATCCGGTTCTTTGATGAGAACAACTCCGCGTCACTGGTATCCAAGCTGATTTACGACGTGGAGCAGGTTGCCAATGCGGCGACCAGTGCCCTGACAACACTGGTCAAGGATGGCCTTACAGTAATACTGCTGCTCGCCTATCTCGCCTACCTGGACTTCACCCTGACCATCCTGTTCCTGACGATCGGGCCGCTGCTGGCCTGGTTCGTGCGCGATATGAGCAAGCGCTTCCGCACGGTCAGCACGGCCATCCAGCAATCCATGGGCCGCATTGCCCACGTGACCAAGGAAGCTTCAGAAGGCCAGCGTATTCTCAAGACCTTCGGCGGACATGAGAAAGAGCTGCAGCACTTTCACGAGGTGAACAGCGAGAACAAGGCCCATTACATGAAGAAGGCGGCGGTGTCGGCCATGTCGGTGCCCGTCGTCGAACTGTTCGTCGCATTCGCCCTGGCCGGCCTGATCTACTTCATGCTGCAGCAGGCCCAGAGCGAGGGAGCGACGGTCGGTACCTTCGTGGCGTACCTGACCACCATGCTCCTGATCATGCCGCCGGTCAGGAGGCTGACCAAGATCAACGAGCCGCTGCAGACCGGCATCGCCGCCGCGCGCAGTGTATTCGGCCTGATGGATGAGCAGGAGGAAGTGGATGAAGGGCATGGCAGGCTGGAAGCAGTGGAAGGGCATGTCGAATACCGTGACGTTTCCTTCGGCTACCATGATGACGTATCCGTACTGAGCAGTATTTCATTCGCCATCGAACCGGGTCAGATCGTTGCGCTGGTGGGATCGTCGGGCAGCGGCAAGACTACGATCGCCTCCCTGCTGGCACGCTTTTACGACCCGGATGGCGGCTCGATAAGCATCGAGGGTGTCGATATCCGCAGCTTGCAGCTGAAGGAACTGCGCAAGCACATCGCTATCGTCCCGCAGGAAACGATTCTTTTCGATGGCAGCATTGCCGAGAACATCACCTATGGCGTGGAAGGACCGGTAGACACGGAAAAGCTGAAGAGCGCGGTTGATGCGGCTAATGTCAGCGAGTTCGCTGAGCGGTTCAGCGAAGGGCTGGAGGCCCAGATCGGTGAACGCGGGGTGCGCCTGTCGGGCGGTCAGCGGCAGCGGATTGCCATTGCGCGCGCCATCTACAAGGACGCCCCGATCCTGATCCTGGACGAAGCGACATCGGCACTGGATACCCGCTCGGAACGCCACGTCCAGGAAGCCATGCTGCACCTGATGGAAAAACGTACCACCCTGGTCATTGCCCATCGTCTCAGCACCATCGAACACGCGGACCAGATCATCGTGCTGCAGGAAGGGCACATCCTTGAGCAGGGCACGCACCATGCCCTGATGCAGCGCAACGGGGCTTATGCCGAGCTGCACCAGAAGCATTTTCGCGATCTGGATGTGATCGAGGACTAGGGGCTGCATGTGATTGCCCTGTGGATTCAGGCCCGGTGGCAAAAGCGCGGGCTGTTCGCCATCCTGATGCTGCCGCTGGCCGGGCTCTACTGCCTGGTGATGATGCTGCGCAGGCAGGCCTATGCAATCGGTCTCAAGGCCTCGCATCCGCTAGCCTGCCCGGTGATCGTTGTCGGCAACCTTTCTGTCGGCGGTACGGGCAAGACGCCGCTGGTGATCTGGCTGGCAGAAAAACTCGCTGGTGCCGGATACAAACCGGGTATTGTCAGCCGGGGTTACGGGGGTTCGGCAAGCGATCGCCCCCTGATGGTTGATGCGGATACCCCGGCCGAGATTGCCGGCGACGAACCGGCGCTGATCAGCAGGCATAGCGGGCGTCCCGTAGTAGTCTGCCCTGATCGAATTGCTGCAGCAAAGCTGCTGACGTCGGAAACGGATTGCGATGTCATCATTGCTGATGACGGGCTGCAGCATCTACGCATGCAGCGGGACATCGAGATTGCAGTCATTGCATCCGACCGGATAGCCGGTAACGGCTGGTGCCTGCCCGCCGGGCCGCTGCGCGAGTCGCCGTCCGTTCTCGGTTCTGTCGATATCGTCATCACCCGCGCTGCAGCGTCCGCGCTTACCGAGTGGCGGCTAGAACTCGAACCGACGGGATGCGTGCGGGTAGATGGCGGCGATGAAGTCCGGCCCCTGTCTGCATTCAAGGGTATGCGCGTGCATGCCGTCGCGGGCATCGGCAATCCGGATGGATTCTTCGCCAGCCTGGCAGAGGCCGGCCTGGATGTCATTGAACATCCTTTCCCTGACCATCATCCGTATACGGCATCCGACCTGTCATTTGCCGATGACCTGCCGGTCATCATGACGGAAAAGGATGCGGTCAAGTGCGCGGGCTTCGCCGGCCCGGACTGGTGGGCACTGAC
>JARFQC010000167.1 GCA_029287965.1 Arenicellales bacterium | reverse complement strand
TCACCAGTTCGGTCATTACGTGCCGCGACTTGGCGACGGCCGGGCCATCCTGCTCGGCGAAGTCAAAACCTCCGCCAACACGAAATGGGACCTGCAGCTCAAGGGCGGCGGACAAACCCTCTACTCACGCCAGGGCGACGGTCGCGCGGTACTGAGATCAACGATACGCGAATACCTCTGCAGTGAAGCCATGCATGGGCTGGGAATCCCCACCACCCGCGCGCTATGCATCACGGGCAGTGCTGAAGAAGTCTACCGTGAACAGATTGAAACCGGGGCCATGCTGCTGCGCATGGCGCCCAGCCACGTCCGCTTCGGCAGCTTTGAATATTTTTATTACAGCCAGCAATACGCTGATCTGAAAACCCTCGCGGAGTACGTGCTCGGCGAGCATTTCACCCATCTGCTTGAGCATGACAATCCTATTCTCGCGATGCTCGACGACGTCATCGACTCGACTGCAAACCTGATTGCACACTGGCAGTCGGTCGGCTTCGCCCATGGCGTCATGAATACCGACAACATGTCGATCCTGGGCCTGACACTGGATTATGGTCCGTACGGTTTCCTCGACAGCTATGAACCGGGCTTTATCTGCAATCATTCCGATCACCATGGCCGCTATGCCTTCAACCGCCAGCCCGAGATCGGGCTGTTCAACCTGAGCTGCCTGGCCCAGGCCTTGTTGCCGCTGATCCATGATTCACCTGAACAGGCCGCAGAGCTGGCAACGGCTTCGCTGCAACGCTACCAGCCGTTATTCGAGGCGCGCCATGCACAGCTTATGCGCGCCAAGCTCGGCTTGAAAGAAGACACGCCTGTCCACGATGCGCAGTGGCAATCGCTGCTCGTCCTGATGGAACAAGATGCCGTCGATTACACCATCCTGTTCAGAACGCTGTCCGATTCGTCTCTGCGCAAGGGCAGCCGGGATCTGTTTGTCGACCGCGAGGCTTTTGATGCATGGCTGGCCGGCTATGAACGCTGCCTGGAAGTGGAGAACCGGGATGCCGGCGAACGGGATGCCGCCATGAAAGCCTGCAACCCGGTGTATGTACTGCGTAATCACCTGGCGGAAACCGCCATACGCATGGCAGAGGATGACCGGGACTACACGGAGATCGACCGCTTGATGCAGCTGCTGCAAAACCCGTTCGAGGATCATGCCGGATTCGAGGCCTACGCCGGGCATCCGCCTGAGTGGGCGTCCCGGATCGAGGTCAGCTGCTCTTCCTGAGCTCGGATGGACCTACTGGATGGTGCGTGCGCCCTCGTGCTTTTCCAGTTTGCGCTTGAACGGCGGTGAACTGTGATGCTCGATGATTCGCCAGCCGTAGTCACCAAGGCGGTAAATGTTGGTGGCAATGACTACCGAAACGCTTGGCTTCTTGCGCCCGCCCGGCGTAATGAACTCCTCGACGACATGAACGGCCATGCCGTCCTGGCGCGTCCTGCTCAGGATGTTGGTTTTAATCTCCGGCTTGACTGCGTTGGTGAGGATCCTCGCCCAGCTCCGCATGACCGCGTCCCTGCCGATCAGCACATCGGATCCCGGGTGTACGCAGACGATACCGGCGTCGGCCCAGACCCTGCTCATGACGGCCAGGTCGCAGTCGCGAAACGCATGGTAGAACATTTTTTCTGCTGCCTCGGGGGATTCAAACTCCCGCTCGCTTCCTGCTGCTGACATGCTGTTTATCGCTACCCGGCAAATGGAAAGTAGCGCTCATTATGAACTGCATCGTATGCAAGTGAAACAGCACGATCAGCAGCAGTGTGCTTGAAACACCGACCAGGTGAGCAAAGCGGAACAGCGATTTCAATTGAACTTTTGTCACCGGGATAAATCATAAAGTCAGATCACCCCGGATTGAGATTCAGGTAACACTCAGTAAATTACTTGGGAAAGGGCCGGAGCAGGAATGTACTGGCTTGTTCGGTTTTACTTTGTGCCCAGCCTTAAACCGAAAGAAGATTAACAAGGTGGTTTTGCTTAACCTGCTCAGTGGGTTAAGCAAAGCTTACTTAAACCGGAGTTACCCATGGCTATAAAAAGTTCCCTTTTCACCCGCACCCTGCTGGGTGCCGCAGGCCTTGCCGCTGCATGGGGCCTGTATGCCGTTGCTGACCAGTCTGTAAACACCGAAGGAAAACTGCCGGAGACCGCCATGCTGGAAAACAAGGGCCAGTGGAACAAACCAGACGATGCAGTGCTGAAACAGAAACTGACAGATTTACAGTACTACGTCACGCAGAAGGACGGCACCGAGCGTGCCTTCCAGAATGAATTCTGGGACAACAAGGCTGATGGGATTTACGTAGATATTGTCAGTGGCGAACCGCTGTTCAGTTCACGAGACAAGTACAAGTCCGGCACCGGCTGGCCAAGCTTCACCCGCCCTATCGTCAACGACCTGATCGTCGAAAAGCCTGACCGCAAGTTCGGCATCCTGCGCACCGAGGTCAGGTCGAAATACGGCGACTCGCATCTCGGCCACCTGTTCGATGACGGCCCACAGCCTACCGGCCTGCGCTACTGCATCAACTCCGCGTCGCTGCGCTTCATCCCCAGGGAAGACCTGGAGAAAGAAGGCTACGGGCAGTTCGCCCAGCAGTTCCAGGAGTAAACGCCTGCCCTGTTGCATCACAGAGGGTGCATAGTCGCAGGTCGCCGCTACTTCGCATTTTGCTGTTGCTCGGTTAGTATGCCTGGTGTCAGGTATATCCATGAGCACCTTTATCAAGTACATAACGGTTATCGCAACCAGCCTGCTGGTCAGTTTTTCTGTGCATGCGCAGATGTCCGAGCTGCCGCCCGGTGCGGTCAAGTTCGAAAACGAAGACCTGCTCATGATCGTTATGACGCGCACCCCCGAACAGCTCAATGCCTTCTATACAGGCCGAGGGTTTAACCGCACCTCTATTGATGCATTGACGGAACGCTGTTTCGTGTTCGGCATGGTGGAAAATAAAACACAGGAAAGGCTGTGGCTTATCCTGGACGACTGGCAGTTCATTGATGCGGAGGGTAACGTGATCCGCCGCTACACGCGCGATGACTGGAGACAGACATGGAAAGACACCGGCCTGGAACAGGCCAAGCAGTCCACCTTCGGCTGGACACAGCTGCCGGAAGTTCGCGATCTGCATCGACATGAACACGTCGGCGGGCAGGTTGCCCTACCGTGGCAAGACCAGCCCTTCAGACTTGTTGCCACGTTCCGCAGCGGCATCGATAAAGATGGCAAACCACACAAGGTAAGCTTCGAGGACCTGGAATGCAGAAAACAATGACCGTGCAGAAGCTCCTGGCGCTGATCGCCCTGCTTGGTATGTTGTCCCTACCGGCACAGGCTTCCACAACCCTGCCGAAGGGCATCATCGCGATGGATGGTCGTCCGGCAGGACCGATGGTACTCAACGATATAGACGGCAACGCGTTCGACCTGAACGACTCGCGCGGCAAATGGGTGTTTCTGCATTTCTGGGCGTCATGGTGCGGCCCCTGCATCAGGGAGATGCCGACGATCCAGGCCATCACCAGCGACTTTGAAAACACCGACCTGCAGATCGTCCTGGTCAATACCGCTGAAGACGAGGACACCATCTTCAGCTTCATGGCAACCGTTGCACCCGATTTGAATACACTGATGGACCCGCAAGGGCTGACCACCGAAGACTGGCAGCCGCGCGGCCTGCCCTCTACCTATTTCGTGGACCCTGAAGGCAAGCTGCAGTACCTGGCGCTGGGTGGCCGCCCGTGGAATGAAGGCGAGTATCTCGCGTTTCTGAAAGGCCTGCTGCGCTAGGGAAGATCTGAATAAGTCGCGTTGCGACTCATCCAGATCTTCCCGCGAGTTTTATCTACGGGGGAAGAGGTATTATTTCAATGGCATACGGGACACATTTTAAAGGCCCTTCCCCCGAGCCCCCATCCCATGGACTTGTTCAGAGGTACCTTAGGCCTTTTCGCCTATGGTGTGGATCACCTCGACGTTGAAGTAGACGCCCTGCTCATCAGCCAGCGCATTGACCTCATCCAGGTGCTCCTGCCTGAAGCGCGCTGCCTGTTCAGGCGCTACCTGGTTGACGAAACCGCGATATCCCGCCCACCAGACGACATCCCACCACCCTTCTGCATCCTTGAAGTAGTAACCCACTTTGTTGCGGGTGTGAGTGATACGCCCGAGCCCGGCCGACTCGTAAAGCAGCCTGTTCTGTTCTTCGTTCTGTAACCGGTTCCAGGAGGCCTGCGGCACCTCGACACCATAACACTCCAGGCGCTGCATGATCAGGTCCTGCATCGGCGACATGCTGCCCTCGGCAAAGTGGGTCGTGACGAAGCGGCCACCCGGCTTGAGTCGCGCTGCCGCATGCTGCACCAGCGACTGCATGTCCTCGACAAAAAATACGCCGAATGACGCATTGACGAGATCGAAATGTTCTTCGGGCAAATCCATGCGGGTCATATCCATACGCCTGAACACGATATTTTCCAGGCCCAGTTCTTCAGCCCTGTGCTGTGCTTTCGCCAGCATACCCTCGGAGAGGTCTATGCCGGTGACCCGGCCATCCGGTACCTGCCCGGCCAGAGCTGTTGAGGCGAGACCAGTCCCGGCTGCCATATCGAGGACATTTTCATCGCCTCGCAATATCAGCAGGTCCGGCAAATGCTGTGCAGCGTACTCGAAAAAACGCAGCGATCCCTGGCCGTATCCCTCGCAGACGCTGTTGAACACCTGGCGGATAAATTCCTTGCGCTGCTCGTCTTCCATTGCGGCCTGCACACTATTAATCAAATTAATGAGAGCCGGTAAATCTAACACAATATTTGTTATTGAATTTCCCGAAAACAGGGGGATACTTGTAACCGGGTCAATACATTCTTTCAAAGGAGGCCGTCATGAACATGGCAACAAAAGTGGAAGGATTCCTGCAGCAAAGCGGACTTGAATATGACACGCTCACACACGAGCATAGCCATTCCAGCCTGCACACGGCGCACGCCGCACACATTCCCGAAGAGCAACTGGCCAAGTCGGTGATACTTGAAGACGACCTTGGGTACGTCATGGCCGTCATTCCTGCGAACAGCCACGTGAAGTTACGCGAACTGAACAAGCTGCTGCATCGCAACATGGGGCTGACGACGGAAACCAACCTGGCAGAACTGTTCAATGACTGCGAAGCGGGTGCCATTCCGCCGCTTGGCCAGGCATATGGCCTGCAGACAATCGTCGACAACGACCTCGACGCGTGCAGTGATGTCTACTTCGAATCAGGCAACCATGAGGAACTGGTGCACATGCGCGGCGATGCGTTCAGTCAGCTGATGAAAAAGGCAGACCATGCGTCTATTTGCCGGCATTAATAAAACAGTCGGCTAAAGCATCAATTGCTCGCCTGCTGATACATAACGAGGTTGCGACCGGCCGCCTTGGCTTCGTAGAGTGCCGCGTCGGCGTCCCTGAACAGATCGTCGAGGCTGGCGTTGCCTGACGACACCCCGAAACTGGCAGTCATCGGGATTTCATCCTGATCAAATATAAGAGGTGCATCCTCGATAGTCCGGCGTAATTTTTCAGCTAGATTGACTGCTCCATCAAGCGTGGTACTTGGTAGCAAGATGCCAAACTCTTCCCCACCGACGCGAGCACAGACATCTGAATTACGTACGTTCGTACGTAACAGGCGACCAATATGGGTGAGGGCATCGTCCCCGGCAGCGTGCCCGTGGCTGTCATTGATTATCTTGAAGTGATCCATGTCCATGACAATCATGGACAGGGAGTCATTGGTGCGTTTGCTATGTTCGATGAAGGTACTGCCGGCGCGGTAAAAGGCCCGGCGGTTGCCCAGGCCGGTCAGTTCATCCAGTTCCGCTATATTCTCGGCTTTCTCCTTGGCCTTCTTCAGTTCATGCGCAAGCAGAAAGCTATCGTGCATGGTATCCGACATCACCTTACCCGCACGTAGCACAGCAATGATGAACAGCATGGCGGCAATCGCCATGATTACAAATGTTGCACTGCCCGACATTAGCAACCAGACTGTTGCCGGCAGCAGTACACAGCCGATGGTCATCAGCGTAATGCCACGCTGGGATGAATAGGCCGCCACGGCGCCGCCGGACATACCCATCAGAAAATAGTAGATGATCGCCTGGTGCAGCATCGAACCGGCCGGCATGATGTAGACGGCACCAAAACCCCAGGCCACCGAGGCAAGCAGCAACGTGATGATATACGGCCGTTTCCAGGCCAGTATCTCAAGACCGTCGGGTTGTATATTCCGGTAGCGGGTAAACAAAATCATTCTCAACACCGTGATGAAGACGATTACTGCTAACCATGCCAGCAGAACGTGATGCTGCTGCACCGGCCACAACACGATAACCAGCAGCAGGGCGGAGAAGAAGTTGCCGAACACGGCGACAAAAGACTGCTGGTAAAGGAGCTTGAGTTTTTCAGCCTGTACCAGTGCCTCCAGGCTGGCTTCTTTTTCAATCCCGGCCTTCATATCACTTGAGTCTGCCATACAAACGAGTAACTGAACGCCAGCAGGAAGACAACGGGAAACAGCCACCTGGCAACCCGGTCAATTTTCCTTGCCCGTTCGAGATTACCGGTACTGGAAAGATGCGAGGTAATGACGACCTCGATCAGGCTCAGGAACACCAGCAGGGTTGAACTGAACAGGAATGTATCCATGCGGGTCAGGTAGGGGATCTCCGGCAGTCGACCGGCCAGGGCGATATGGTATGCAATCAGCGTCAGCACCGTTGTCACCGCTACGCCCAGCTGGTTAGGCACCTGCTTGGGGTCGATCCAGTACACGACCCAGGACATCATGACGATCAGCGCGAGGGGGATGATCGCCTTGACCAGGTAGTGATGCATCAGCCGCTGCCCCTCGAAGCTGAATACGAATCCGGGCAGCAGGATGCCGTTGGCCAGTTCGACTTCCTTCGAGCGTCCCTGCATATTGCTGACCTCCCAGTCAGCGACTGACAGGGTTTCGGCAATGAAGGAGTCCATGCGCGGTTCCGGTATCAGCACCACTTCATGCGGGCGATAACCTGCCGCCACCACGGGCACTTCGAACACATGGCTGTCCTGGGGAAAGTCCTGCAGCTGCATCGGCTGCGAGAAATCGCCGAACACGTGCAACCTGAAGGTGACGTCGCCCTGCGGCGAAACCTCTACCTCGTCACGCGTGTTGTAGCGCATTTTCTGGGTATTCATGATGGTCAGACGCGGGTTCCAGATATCTGACAGCGCCCGTATCCGGCTGCCCGGCCCGTCATGTGCCAGGCGCGGGTCAGACCACCTGAAAATGGCGTACAGGTTGATCGTGAAGTTCTGTTCCGCGCTGTCTATCTTGTCGACATCCAGCACCACGCCGACCACCCGGACCTCGGTCGGCTGGCCGGCTTCGCCTGCCGGGCGATTCATCGTGGCCTGCGCTGGGTGTATGCTCACAAGCAACAACACCAGCAGGCCCGCCAGCCTTGACATCCAATAGCCAATCCGGGTCATGTAACACCTGCCGGATTATCAACGAGTAATTCCGGGGTGATCATCCAGCTGACGCGCCATCCATCTTCATCGTCTGAAGTGAGATGAACGATGCTGCCCGGCTGGTAAGTTACGACGGGCGTATCCGGATCACCGCCAATAAGCAGTGTGACCAGCCTGGCCAGGAACGGCAGATGCCCGACTACAAGGATGTTGCCTTCCCATGATGTAAGCTGTTCCGCAAAGGCCTCGACGGGATCGTTAGGCGCAATCCCGTCGACCATCTCGGGTGCTACACCCGGACTGACCGATACGCCCAGCAGCTCAGCCGTCTGCCGGGCACGGGTCTTGCCGCTGTGAACAATGCGATCGGCATGCATTCGGCCAATGAGAAATCCGGCCATAAGTTGCACGTCGGCGACACCGGATTCACTGAGCGGACGGTCCGGATCTACCTGCTTGTCGAGGGCGTTGCCATGCTGGGCGAGATAGATGTTCATATCATTATACTTATAACATAAACAAACATACCTTTACGGGTATGGCGCTTAATCCGGACCGGCTCCTGCCCGACATTATTTACCTGACGCTCAGTTCTTGAGGCGGTAGCCGGTCTTGAATATCCACCAGACTGTGGCCAGGCACAGCGCCATGAAGACTAGGATCATCACCAGGCTGATGCCGACGTTGACATCCGAGACGCCGTAGAAGCTCCAGCGGAAGCCGCTGATCAGGTAGACCACCGGGTTGAACAGCGTCACAGTCTGCCAGAATGGCGGCAGCATGCTAATGGAGTAGAACGCACCGCCGAGAAAGGTCAACGGCGTGATGACCATCATCGGAATGATCTGCAGCTTCTGGAAGTCGTCCGCCCACAGGCCGATGATGAAACCGAACAGACTGAATGTAACTGCAGTAAGGATAAGAAAGCTGACCATCCATACTGGGTGTTCGATCTGGTAATCGACAAACAGCCTCGCAGTCAGCAGTATCAGCACACCGAGTATCAGGGACTTGGTTGCCGCAGCACCAACGTAACCGATCACCACCTCGATATAGGACACCGGAGCCGACAGCACCTCGTAGATCGTGCCCGAGAACTTGGGAAAGTAGATACCGAAGGCGGCATTGGAAATACTCTCGCCCAGCAGTGACAGCATCAGCAGGCCAGGAATGATAAATGCGGCATACTCGATGCCATCGATTTCGCCCATGCGTGAGCCGATTGCCGCACCGAATACGACGAAGTACAGTGCCGTGGTAAGAATTGGCGAGGCAATGCTCTCCATCAGTGTGCGCCAGGTGCGCGCCATTTCGAACAGGTAGATGGCCCTTATCGCGTGCAGGTTCATGGCTGCTCCCTGACCAGGCTGACAAAAATATCTTCCAGCGAACTCTGGCTGGAGTTCAGGTCCTTGAAGTCGATGCCATGCTCATTCAGATCCCGCAGCAGATCCGGAATCCCGGTGTGTTCTTCATGACAATCGAAAGTATAGACAAGCACATCACCCTGCTCCGAAAGCTCGAGAGGACGGCTGGCCAGTTCGGCAGGTATAGCCTCGAGCGGTTGCTGCAAGGTCAATGTGAGCTGCTTCTTGCCGAGCTTGTTCATCAATGCGGTCTTTTCTTCCACGAGGCTCAGCTCACCACGGTTGATGATCCCGATACGGTCGGCCATTTCTTCCGCTTCTTCGATGTAGTGCGTTGTCAGTATGATCGTAACGCCACGCTCGCGCAGCCGGCGCACCATTTCCCACATGTCGTGACGCAGCTCGACGTCTACCCCTGCAGTCGGTTCGTCAAGGAACAGGATATCCGGCTCGTGCGCCAGCGCCTTGGCAATCAGCACACGCCGTTTCATCCCGCCTGACAGGGTCATGATCTTCTCGTCACGCTTGTCCCATAGGGAAAGATCATGCAGAACGCTCTCGATGAAATCGGCATCATGTGGCTTGCCGAACAGGCCACGGCTGAATGCCATGGTCGCCAGCACGCTTTCGAAGGTCGCAATACCGAGTTCCTGTGGCACCAGGCCGATCAGGGAACGGGCAGCCCGGTAGTCGGTGATGATGTCATGACCATCGACTAGTACGCTGCCCGAGCCTGGATTGACGATGCCGCAGATGATGCTGATCAGTGTCGTTTTGCCGGCACCATTGGGCCCGAGCAGCGCGAGTATCTCACCGCGTCGGATTTCCAGGTTGACGTCCTTCAGTGCATGCAGACCGGATGCATAGGTCTTGGACAGGTTCTTGATTGAAATGATGGATTCCACCCGGCCTCCGGATTGGATGAGATTACAGGTGAGAGATTATAGATGGGATCGATGAGCGTTGAGTATTGTTTATACCTGCTCAACCTATGGGCTAAAACACTATAACGAACCCGGGAAACGCAATGGAAAATACTGCATCTGCCGGGATCGCATTGCCAACACCGGCCTGGAGACCGCCCGTAGCAGGAAATTCCCTCTCCTTAAGTTGCCTGGCTGAATTAACAGTCGCTGGTGTTGCAGATGCTCAACGGCTGATGCGTATGCCGAGTCGCCGGCCAGCACTGAGAAAGGAGATGCTGTGTTGATCTGCATTGCCTACCATAACGGCCTGGGCGAGAGGATGATGAACCGGGTTATCGGCATGCCAGGTGATGATGAAATTCGCACCCGAACCCCCGCGGCTGTCACGCTTTTGCACCAGCACCTCGGTACTCTCAAGCGGACCCAGTTTGATTTCACCATCCAGGTATTCCTGCACCAGTTCACCCCGGGTATCAAAGTAACGTATTGATGTCAGCGTGACCGGGTTGGCCGGATCGGTATTGCGGACGCTCAACGTAGTCTCCAGCAACACAGGCTTTCCGCCCTTTGCATAGATATGAGAATAGACCGGAACGTAGATCGTGTTGGCGTCTTTCTCGACTGCACGCAGCGGTGCGCTGTTACCGGGGGCCAGTACCGCTGTAACAGGCGGCTGGTAGGCGAGTTGATCCTCGAGCGTCTCCAGCTTGGATCCCAGGTAGATCATCATGATGATCAGTATCAGAAAACCCGCTCCGCCGAGGGCGGCGAGCATGTTGCGTTTCCTGTTGTTACTGTCAGCCCCTTTTTGTGTTGTCGATCTCTCTGGCATAACCATTATTCCTGTATCGTCAATCAGCAGTATCAAATAATAACCTGCATTGCAGGAAGAAGTACTACCCGGGTTTCCTTTCTACCGCACGCATTAATACATATGTGTCCATTCATGTCATCGCAGCAAAATCTTTCCTGCATGCAATACCATGAAAACGGCTACAACCAATGTTCGTCAATGCTGACAAGGTGCACTCGCGGGGCATCCTCGCAGTCCCTTTTCAGCTTTGCCACGTCAGTCTCAAGTTTACGTCGGTCACCACCTATCATGCACACAGCCAGGCCGGCTCGCTGCCACTTGTCCAGGTGATTG
>JARFQC010000075.1 GCA_029287965.1 Arenicellales bacterium | reverse complement strand
CTAATTACCAGGGGGTATCAGAAACATGTCGTTTCTGACAATTCTCTACGCTGCACTCTTTTATTTTGCGACTGCCACCATCGTATTTGGTGTGGGTTACAAAATTTGGCAGTACGCGAAGACACCAGCACCGCTGAAAATTCCAACCATGCCCGCTCCGGTCACTAAATCCGGTGTGGTTGTTCGCATGGCGGAGGAAGTTGTGCTGTTCAAAAGCCTGTTCAAATCCAATAAATGGATCTGGATATTTGGCTGGATGTTCCATTTTGCCCTGCTGCTGGTACTGATGCGCCACTTGCGCTATTTCACAGAACCCGTCTGGTGGTGGGTAAACCTTATTCAACCATTCGGCATGTATGCAGGCTTTGCCATGGTTATTGGGCTACTCGGCCTGTTCGCACGCAGAGTCCTGGTCCAGAGAGTTAAATACATTTCGTCACCATCAGATTACCTGATGCTGATACTGCTGATTTTCATAGGGATCAGCGGACTGATCATGAAATATGTCAGTCATACGGATATTGTCGCGGTGAAGGCATTCTTCCTCGGATTGATGCGTTTTGATGTACAACCTCTGCCTGCTGATGTCCCGTTATTGATACATCTGGGACTGGTAGTACTGCTGATGCTCATATTCCCATTCAGCAAACTGCTACACGCACCCGGTGTGTTCTTCAGTCCGACCCGCAACCAGGTCGACAACCCCAGGGAAAAACGCCATATCGCTAATTGGGCGCTTAAGCTGGAAGCTGACAGAGAACGTTAGAAACAAACTGTAATTATTTGATAATCATACGGTTTTAAAAGGATATATCAGTGGCAGATTTCGATACCCCAGAACTGAAAGACTACGTTGAAGTCCCTCTCCCCAAAGCGGGAGTGATGGAAGGCAGCGGCCCGTTCATTGCCAAACCTCAACACCAGGAAGCACTCGGCTTTCCCGGTGAACTGGTTGAAAACTGGCAGGAAGCAGCAATCAGCAAACTGGCGGACCTGACAAAGAAATCCCGCGCACTGCAGGTTTTCATGGACTCGTGCGTCAAGTGCGGCGCATGTACGGACAAGTGTCACTATTACCTCGGTACTACTGATCCCAAGAACATGCCGGTTGCCCGCCAGGATCTGCTGCGCAGCGTATACCGTTATTACCTGACACCTGCAGGCAAAGTGCTGTCAAAGTTTGGCATGGAAAAGCTGATCGGCGCGCGAGAACTGACCAGGGATGTTCTTGACGAGTGGCACAATTACTATCATCAGTGCTCTGAATGCCGTCGCTGCTCTGTATTCTGTCCTTACGGTATCGACACGGCTGAAGTCACCATGGCCGGTCGCGATATTCTTGACAACATTGGAATGGGCCAGAAATACGACAATGAGATCATTGGTAAGGTATTTACGGTTGGCAACAATCTCGGCCTGCCCAAGCCAGCCCTTGCAGACACACTGGAAGGCCTCGAAGAAGAGATCGAAGAAGACATAGAGGTACCGGTCAAACTGCCTCTGGATAAAAAGGGTGCAGATATTCTGCTTGTTACTCCCTCCGCTGACTTCTTCGCAGAACCTCACGTAGACGGCCTGATTGGCTACGCCAAGGTATTTCATCAGGCCGGCCTGAACTGGACGCTTAGCTCACATGCTTCAGAAGCTGCCAATTTCGGCATGTTTATCGGCAGCTATGAAAATATGCGCCGCATATCACTGCGCATTCGTGAAGCTGCACTGGAACTGGGCGTAAAGCGAATTGTATTCGGCGAATGCGGTCACGCCTGGCGTGTTGCCTACTCATTTCTAAACACACTGGCAGGTCCGTTCGACTTTCTGGATCCGAACTATCCGGTTCCACAGCATATTCTTGAGGTCACGCACGGACTGATCAAGGACGGCAAACTGAAGTTGGATCCGACTGAAAACGATCACATGACCCTGACGTTCCACGATTCCTGCAACGTTGCCCGCGCAACACGCATGGGCCCAAAACCGGGGGGTCAGTTCACCATACCGCGCGATGTCATTAAATCAGTGTGCAACAACTACTATGACATGCCGGCCGACACAATTGGTGAAGCAACATACTGTTGTGGTGGTGGCGGTGGGTTGCTGACAGATGACCTGATGGAAGTTCGCGTGAAAGGTGCCATGCCGAGGATGCAGGCCCTTAAGACAGTCGTTGAAGACAATGGCGTAACGCACATGGCAGCTATCTGCGCAATCTGTAAAACACAGTTTGCCAAAACACTGCCCTACTACGGGTTTACCATGGACCAGATCATCAGCGTACATCAGCTTGTTGGCGATGCACTGGTCTGGGATGACTACATTACTGAAGACGCCGGCGATGGTGATGATGCCAGCAGCGGCGAGCAAGAATAACTAACTGAACCAATAACTGATTAGGTTAAGACACGAGGATATAAAGATGGCAACTTCAAAAGAAGAAATGCAGCAGGACCATACCTTTCGTCGCTTCGAAGACGGTGATCACGTCCAGGAAGACTGGCAGGAAGAAATATTCGATGCCGGCTGGTCACATAAATGTCCAACTTATATTCAACGCACACCACCCTGCCAGGGCAGCTGCCCGTCAGGCGAAGATATTCGCGGCTGGCTGGATATCGTCCGTGGCATAGAAAAGCCATCCGGCGATATGAGCATGCAGGAGTATGCATTCCTGCGTTCGACTAACGCCAACCCCTTCCCATCCATGATGGGACGCGTCTGCCCTGCACCCTGTCAGGACGGATGCAATCGTAACCATGTTGAAGATTATGTCGGCATCAATGCTGTTGAGCAGTACATTGGTGACACGGCGATTGAGAATGGATACACGTTCACTGCAGGTGCAGATACCGGCAAGAAAGTCGCTGTTATTGGTGGCGGTCCTGCTGGCATGGCGGCAGCTTATCAGCTCCGCCGCATGGGTCATGGCGCCACAGTTTTCGAAGAGCGCGCTGAACTCGGTGGCATGATGCGCTACGGTATCCCGGGCTATCGTATACCTCGCGACAAGCTCGCAGCAGAAAATCAACGCATCGTCGATATGGGCGTTGAAACTCGCCTGAACACACGCGTAGGCCGTGATGTCAGCATCGAAGAGCTGGAAAAAGAATTTGATGCAGTACTTTGGGCACTTGGCTGTTGGACAGGCCGCGGCCTGCCGGTAGACGGCTGGGAAGGCACTTCAAACTGCGTTGATGCACTGACGTTCCTCGAAGCCTTCAACAACGGCCGCATGAAAGTCACCGGCAAGAAACTGGTATGTATCGGTGGTGGTGATACCTCGATCGACGTTGTATCGGTAGCGCGCCGTATCGGACACAATGCTGACGCAGGACTTCCGGAAGACATTCTCAAAAACGATACCGTTCAGGATCAGTCTCTGGCAGATGCTGCAGAACAATGCGATGCCACACTCACATCTTTGTTCACCAAGGACAAAATGATGGCTGCTGAACATGAAATCACTGATGCATTGACAGAAGGCGTCACCATCTATGACGGTGTAATGCCCCTCGAAGTCATCGTGGGTGATGACGGTCGCGCAACCGGCCTCAAGGTTTGTGACTGCACCATGGATGGCATGAAGCCTATTCCAACCGAAGGCACGGAACGTGTACTGGAAGCTGACATCATTGTTGCGGCCATTGGCCAGGGTGGTGACATGGCAGGCGTCGAGGACATGGCTAACGACCGCGGCCTTATTGATTCAGACAAGAACTACCAGGTACCGAATAAGCCGGGACACTTTGTAGCAGGCGATATTGTTCGCCCTCACCTGCTCACTACAGCCATCGGCCAGGCATCCATTGCTGCAGAAAGCATTAACTCGTTCCTTGCCAGCGAGAAAATGGCCCGCCGTCCGAAAGTTGATAAACATCACTTCAGCCTGTCTGACAAGCTACACGAAGCAGGCCTTGACCCGGAAGCCTATGACAAATCGTCTACTCGCGGCACATCTGAAGACAACTATGCTGTGCACAACTTTGATGACCGTTCAGAACACGAAATCATCAACTACGATGCGCTGTTCCTCGGCCACTTCGAACATGAAGATCGCTATAGACGCGATGAAGATGTCCCGACTGCCGATGAAGTAAAGGGGCACTTCCATGAACGCATGATCGGCCTGTCAGAAGAAATGGCTGTCAAGGAAGCCGGACGCTGCATGAGTTGTGGCATGTGTTTCGAGTGTGACAACTGTGTCATTTACTGCCCACAGGATGCTGTTTATCGCGTCAAGAAAGACCAGTCTACGACTGGCCGCTACGTGGCAACAGACTATACGAAATGCATCGGCTGCCATATCTGTGCAGAAGTCTGCCCGACAGGCTACATTGACATGGGCATGGGTGAATAATCCGCATAGGGATGCTGCGTATCATGTACATATTTAAACTCGCCATCCTGACACTGTTTCTGTCTGTCACCAGTGCCCAGGCAGAAGTGCCCCTCCCTTCCATCAGCAAGGGACAGGGTGATTCATGTGTCAGGGCTACTGATGACATGCGATACAACCACATGGATTACATCCAGCACCACCGTGATGAAACCATGTATCGCGGCATACGCACCGAGCAGGACAGCCTGAAGCAATGTGTAACCTGTCATGCGGTCAAGGATGATGACGGTGGGTACATCAATGCTACGGATAAAAGACATTTCTGTTCTTCCTGTCATAGCTACGCTTCCGTAAAAATCGACTGCTTCCAGTGTCATACCGATACACCCAGGTCGACAGATATTCATGAACCACTGGCACAGGGTCAATAGATCATGAGCGAAAAAGAACAGGTCAACCTGACAAGAAGAAACCTGCTCGGCGGCACCGCAGCGGCAATGGCCGGACTGACTATTGCACCGGGTATCATCCTGGTGGAAACAGCACAGGCCAAGCCGAAGGACCAGCCGGTAACCGATGCTGTACGCTGGGGCATACTGATCAACATCAATAACTGCGCGGACGACTGCACGGGTTGTGTAGATGCCTGCCAGGAAGAAAACGGATGGGGCAAAGGCTCTAGCGATGAATCTAAGTCTAGGCCTGACCAGAAAGCACAATGGATTCGCAAGGTAAAGGTGACCGACAGGGAAACAGGCCACGCAAAAACCCTGCCCATGATGTGCCAGCACTGCGAATCACCTCCCTGTGTAGACGTGTGTCCGACCGGCGCCTCTTACAAGCGCATAGACGGTATTGTCCTGGTCGACAAGCATATCTGCATCGGCTGCCGCTACTGCATGATGGCCTGCCCGTACAAGGCACGTTCTTTCATCCACGAAACACTGACCGACCAGCGAAGCTACGCACCGCGTGGTCAGGGTACCGTTGAAAGCTGCACCATGTGCGTACACCGGGTAGACGATGACCAACAACCTGCATGTGTTGAAGCCTGCAGTTCGACTTTCAACAGCGCAATGATATTCGGCGACCTGAATGATCCGGAAAGCAAAATATCAAAAGAACTTGCCCGTCATGGCGGAGTCAGGATTCGCGCCGACCTTGGACTTAACCCTGGCGTTCGTTATCAGGGCATCTACGGTTAATACAGGATTGACATAACATGAAAAGAATTCAGTTCTCCGAGATCAGTGGATATGCACCCGGTTACCTTTTGATCCTGGGTATTACCGGACTGCTGGCTGCAATGGGACTCGGTGCCGCGTACTACATGGAGCACAATGGCCACTGGGTAACAGGTATGAACAACGAAATCGTCTGGGGAACGCCACACGTTTTCGCTGTTTTTCTCATCGTAGCAGCATCCGGTGCGTTGAACGTCGCATCGATCTCCTCGGTATTCCAGAAACCGATATATAAACCAATGGCCCGGTTATCCGGGTTACTCGCATTGGCATTGCTTGCGGGCGGCCTACTCGTGCTGGTTCTCGATCTTGGTCGTCCTGACCGCCTGATCGTTGCCATGACGTATTACAACTTCAAATCCATCTTCGCCTGGAACATCTACCTGTACACAGGCTTCTTCGCGATCGTCATCGTCTATCTGTGGACCATGATGGAACGCCGCATGAATGGCTACACTCGTGCTGCTGGTATTGCTGCGTTCGTCTGGCGTCTTGCTCTGACAACTGGTACAGGCTCTATTTTCGGCTTCATCGTCGCACGTCAGGCCTATGATGCTGCCATCTATGCACCGATGTTCATCATCATGTCATTTTCCTTCGGACTGGCAGTATTCCTGCTTGTACTGATGACAATCTATCACGGTACAGCTCGCAAGCTCGGTGACGCAGTACTCTACCGGTTGAAAAACCTGCTGGGTGTATTCGTTGCAGCCGTCATGATGCTTGTCACGATGTACTTCCTGACTAATCTGTATGCGACGGAACACCATGGCATATCAGCCTTTATCCTTGCGGGTGACCATGTCTATACGAAGCTGTTCTGGGTTGTGCAGATAATTCTCGGCAGCATTGCCCCACTGGTTATCCTGTATAACCCGATAACCGGCACATCCAGAGTGTGGATCGCTATAGCATCAATGCTCGTTATTATCGGCGGTCTGGCGCAGTTGTACGTAATCATCATCGGGGGCCAGGCGTTCCCGCTCGTACTGTTCCCCGGCATGGAAGTTAGCAGCACTTTCCAGGACGGTGTCGTCGCATCATACAGCCCAAGCCTGCCTGAAATACTATTGGGCCTGGGTGGCATCGGGGTTGCATTGATAATCGTTACACTTGCCGTCAAGGTGCTTCAGTTCACACCTGAGAGCCTGGCTGATGCCGATATTGATCCGAATTATTCTGCCGGTTAATAAAGCAGCCTGATCATCACAATGAAGGGGCAAGGAGATTTTCCTCCTTGCCCCTTCCTGCATTATGTCTAGGGTATAATCCCTGGGCACTATCTCCTGCACAACAAAGAATATGTCTCTCCCACGCATACTCGTTTCTGCTGCACATAAATCGTCCGGTAAAACGACTATATCGATTGGCCTGTGTGCCGCCCTGCGGAAATCGGGATACTCAGTTCAGTCATTCAAAAAAGGACCGGACTATATCGACCCGATCTGGCTGAAGCATGCTACGGGCAAGCCCTGCTATAACCTTGATTTTTACACATCTGATAGGGACGAAATTTTACAGACGATTAGTGACCAGGGTGAATCAGCAGATATCTCCGTCATCGAAGGCAACAAGGGCTTGTACGATGGACTTGACCTGGATGGCAGCAACAGCAATGCGGCATTGGCTACGCTTACAGAATCGCCCGTCATTCTCGTCATTGATGCAAGAGGCATGACCCGGGGAATCGCTCCCCTTATCCTGGGCTATCAGCAGTTTGATCCTGATATCGATATCGCGGCCGTTATCCTCAACAAGGTTGGCGGCACGCGACACGAATCAAAGCTGGTCAAGGTGATCGAACACTACACGGACGTACCGGTTATCGGTGCCGTGCACCGCAGCAGCGATCTGCACCTGCCTGAGCGACACCTCGGGTTAAAACCGAGTAATGAGTTCGCGGGCGTGGCGTCAATTATTGAACGCATTGGTGAACGGGTTGGCAGCGAGGTCGAGCTTGACCAACTGATGAATATTGCCCGATCCAGCCAACCGCTGAACATTGCGCAAACGATATCACCGATAGACACATCTGCTCCTTCTCTGCGACTGGGTATAGCCAGGGATGCCGCTTTCAACTTCTACTACCAGAATGACCTCGATGCTTTCGCAGCGCAGGGTGTAGAACTGGTTGAGTTCGATACCCTTGAAGATACCTCACTCCCTGCCCGTCTGAATGGTCTTTTTATTGGTGGCGGGTTTCCGGAAACACAGATGCAGGCCCTGTCAGCCAATACCTCGCTGTTGCAGCAAATACGCGCAGCCATAGAGGCAGGCATGCCGATTTATGCAGAATGCGGCGGCCTGATGTATCTCAGTCGGTCTTTGCTGTGGAATGACGACAAGGCTTCTATGGTCGGTGCTATTCAGGCTGATACAGTCATGCACACTGCACCACAGGGCCGCGGCTATGTGCGCATGGAAAAGACCGCCGACTGGCCCTGGGGTGGCACAGATACAGGGCGTGATGTAATCAATGCCCATGAGTTCCACTATTCCAGCCTGGAAAACCTTGAAATAACTGATGGTTTCGGATATCGGGTATTGCGCGGAACGGGAATAGATGGAGAATACGACGGTATTGTTTATAAAAACCTGTTTGCCTGCTATACACACCAGCGCAATACGCGCCAGAATCAGTGGGTCAGACAGTTTACAGACTTTATCAGGGCTAACCCCGGACCCTGGACCTAACAGCAGGAGGTTCACGTGCTATTACAGGTAAGTTCACGCGCCGCACAACAAATACGTTACCAGGCCAAACAAAACCGAATGGAAGGCATGCCACTGCGTATAGCCGCAAAACATAATCCTGACGGCAGCATTCATTACGGTATGGGATTCGACGATACAGGCCGTGACGATGACACAACATACCAGTCGGAAGGCGTAGACCTGGTAGTTTCTCCCATGAGTCTGGATCTATTAAACGATGCCACGCTCGATTACGTGCAATTGGACGATGGTAATTTCGAGTTTATTTTTATAAATCCGAATGATCCTGACCATGTACCTATACAAGACAAATCTGAAGATTGACCCCACCCGGCGATGGCAACAGCCAGCCAGTTAACAAGCAGGACTTGCAACACTGGCTGACCAGCATGATGTGCAGCAGACTTGTTCTGCACATGCTGCTGATTACCCTACTGCTGATAACTCTTCTTATTCTAGAAATTATTTCTTTTGCGACAGGCAGCGACGATGCATCAACAGGTCGCCTGATCCTGGTCCTGCTCGCACTAGGTACATCTGCAAGCCTGATCCTGGTTTCCCGACGCAACCTGCTTACACCACTCGACAATCTCCGGGAGTGGATCATGCGGATGCGCAACGGCGAATTATCTGCCCGAATCCCGCTACCCGAGCAAGGGGAACTCAGAACACTGGTTCAGGATATAAACGGACTAAGTGAAACGATTCAAAATCTGTCACACGGCATGGAGTCTACCGTCCAGGAACAGACCCGCCATATCGCAGAAAAGAATGTAACCCTGCAAATACTTTACGATATTGCTTCCAGCGTTAGTGTCACACAGGACATACAGGATCTGCTGTCCCACTCCCTGCACGCGCTGAGGGGCGCAATCGACGCCCGTGCTGCAACGATACGCCTGCTCGACAGCAATAATCGATTCAGGCTGGTTACCTCGAGTGGCTTTTATGAGCAGGACAATGACTACGCCCTGCTTAAAACGGCCGAACTGGAACAGTGCGAGGCTGTCTTCGAGAGCC
The DNA here is from genome assembly GCA_029287965.1 of Arenicellales bacterium. Lineage (GTDB taxonomy): Bacteria > Pseudomonadota > Gammaproteobacteria > BMS3Bbin11 > BMS3Bbin11 > JARFQC01. The sequence continues at coordinate 382 of JARFQC010000075.1, read as the reverse complement.
ACCAGATTCATGAATTAAATAACCTGATAGACAGTCGCTTCCTGAAAGGTCCTACATTCAACGGAATCAGCAGATTGGGATTGATCTCTATACCGCTCACCTACCATGGAAAAACGCTCGGTGTTTTCAATCTGTTCGTCGATGCGGCAAAACCTGATACGGGTGCAGAGTTTCGCGGTCTGTTGATGAACATCGGCCAGCACCTCGGCATGGCCATTCAAAAATCGCGCCTTGATGAAGAGGCCAGGCGTGTCAGCATCATCGACGAACGCAACAGGCTCGCTCATGAACTGCATGACTCCCTGGCACAGAGCCTGGCCAGTCTGCGTTTCCAGGTGCGCGTCCTTGACGACACCCTTCACAGTGGCGTCGAATCGACAAT
>JARFQC010000074.1 GCA_029287965.1 Arenicellales bacterium | reverse complement strand
CGTGTCACAAAAGCTTCATTGGCCTGACACGCCAGCGACACAGATTCGGCCTAGCCTTCTCAGCATGGAAACGCTGCGGTCAGAGTCCATCCCACAGGTGCGAGAAGGCGACTGGTTTCGCGTTCTCGACCAGTACGAGCTCGACGTCACCCGCTTTTTCAACCAGGTGGGTCGGCTGCCTCTGCTGTATCGCAGCATGCCGTGGATCAGTCGATCCGGCGACGGGGTTTTCTGGTATACCCTTATGGCCGCTATTTTCCTGTTTGGCGGACAGCAGGGCAGGCTGGTTGCGATACAGATGGCTGTTACCGCCATCGTCGGTGTCGCTGTCTACAAGCTGCTCAAGAATACCCTCCTGCGGGCGCGGCCGTTCATCACCCACCCCGAAATCTGCCGCCTGACTGCGCCGCTGGATTACTACAGCTTTCCGTCGGGGCACACGCTGCATGCAGTGGCCTTCACGCTGGTCAGTGGTGCCTGGTATCCGATGCTGTTATGGATCACGTTCCCGTTCATGCTACTGGTGGCCATGTCGCGCGTGCTGCTCGGGCTGCATTATCCCAGTGATGTCATGGCCGGTGCGCTGATTGGCGCAGCGCTGGCAAGTCTGAGTCTGTCACTCGTCTAGCCTGCTTGCCTAAGGCATCGGCCACCACATGCGCATCCTGAAAGTCACCGATGTCTATTTCCCGCGCATCAACGGCGTGTCAACCTCGATCCAGACCTTTCGCCGTGAGTTTCTCGCCAGCGGTCACCGGGTGACGCTGATCGCCCCGAACTACGACGGCCAGCCCTGCGAAGACGATGACGATGTGATTCGCATTCCCTCCCGTCAGCTGCCGGTCGATCCGGAAGACCGCATGATGCGCCTGACGGAGATCAAGAAGCTGAGCGACGAGTTGAAGCATCAGGACTACGACGTCATCCATATCCATACGCCTTTCGTCGCGCACTATGCAGGGCTTCACCTCGGGCGCGAACTGGGTCTGCCGGTGGTCGAGAGCTATCACACTTTCTTCGAGGAGTATTTCTACAACTATATACGCTGGCTGCCGCGCTCCTGGCTGCGGGCGCTGGCGCGCTCTTTTTCCCGGGCGCAGTGCAACAAGGTCAACTCGATCGTGGTGCCGTCACAGCCGATGTTCGATGTACTGCGGCGCTACGGGGTGCAGCGGCACATGGACATCATTCCGACCGGCATCAACCTTGCGGAACCATCGGGTGGTGATGGTCAGCGTTTTCGCGCAGAACACGGTATCGACCCAGCGCGCAAGACCATGCTCTATGTCGGCCGTGTGGCCTATGAGAAAAACATCGCCTTTCTGCTCGATGTGCTCGTGGAAGTACGCCAGACGATTCCCGACGTGCTGTTGATCCTCGCCGGCGAGGGGCCTGCGCTCGAACGTCTGACCGAGCAGGTCAGGGCAGGAGGCCTGCATGACAATGTGCTGTTCGTCGGTTACCTTGATCGCGGTCAGCCCCTGAACGACTGTTACTGCGCCGGTGATGTATTCGTCTTTGCCTCGGCCACTGAGACACAGGGGCTGGTGCTGCTCGAGGCCATGGCGCTGGGTGTGCCGGTGGTTTCCACTGCGGTCATGGGCACCGCAGATGTGCTGGATAACGGGTATGGCTGCCAGGTGGCGGAACAAGACCCGCACCTTTTTGCCGACACCGTGTGCGATGTGCTGACCAATAATGAGCTGCATGCATCACTGGTTTCTTCGGCGTCGATCTATGCACGCGAATGGTCAGCCGGGGAGATGGCATCGCGTATGCTCAAGCTCTATGAAAGGGTGGTCGATCATTACACGCTGCAGTCGACTGCCCGGCAGTTTCGTCCCGGCACGCGCGGTACCCGCACGGTTACGTCCGACAGCCGCAGCCGCTAGGCGGGTCTTCAGTCGCGATCTCGTTCTTGCCTGTCTTCCGCCAGTGGGATCTGCAGCAGGAATTCATGCACACGTGGCGACCGTTCCGCCTGTTTCAGAATCCATGCGCGAGCGCGTCGCGAGTAGCGCATCAGCAGGGGCGTCCCGACCAGCAGCAAAGGTATGCCGAGCGGGACGGGCAGCAGTAACATGAACAGGCCGGAGACGACGGTGATGCCGCCTATTGCCAGGAACAGCCATTTCATATGCGCGTGAAGAGGGCCGGCAGAGGTTGGAGGGCAGGAGCATGCATGCATAATGTTTCACCTTGATGAATCAATATCCGCTTGATTGGCAGGATGCGCTCTCGATCAGTCGCACGAAGATTTCAACGCCTTCAGGCTTATTTTTTTCTGACCCGATACCCCCCAGCAGGTTCACAGAAAAACCCGTCCTGAGGCGTTTGAGTCGTGCATCGACGATGTCCGTCATGATAGAATCACCTCTTTAATTCGGTCGCTATCTGGTCGCAGCTACGCGATTGCCTGATCGATGTCAGCCGGCATACCCGGCACTGCAAACGCGGACGCTGAATGGAACCATTCGCCAAGGAAACTCTGCCGACGAATCTCGAACAGGAGATGCGTCAGTCCTACCTTGATTACGCCATGAGCGTGATCGTCGGCCGCGCCCTGCCGGATGTACGGGACGGGCTCAAGCCGGTCCACCGGCGTGTCCTGTATGCCATGAGCGTGCTTGGCAATGATTGGAACAAGGCTTATAAGAAATCCGCCCGTGTCGTCGGTGACGTCATCGGTAAGTACCACCCGCACGGCGATACCGCCGTTTACGACACTATTGTTCGCATGGCGCAGGACTTCTCCATGCGTCACCCCCTGGTAGACGGGCAGGGCAACTTCGGTTCCGTCGATGGCGACGCCCCGGCGGCGATGCGTTATACCGAGATACGCCTGGACCGCATTGCCCACGAACTGCTGGCCGATCTCGACAAGGAAACCGTCGACTTCGGGCCCAACTACGACGAAACGGAAACCCAGCCGCTGGTTCTGCCCACCCGGATACCCAACCTGCTGGTCAACGGCTCCGCCGGCATCGCAGTCGGCATGGCCACGACCATCCCGCCGCATAATCTGCGCGAGGTCATCAGCGCCTGCCTGGCCATGATCGACAACGAGGACATCGAGCTGGATGAACTGATGACGCACGTGTCGGGGCCTGACTTCCCGACTGCGGGCATCATCAATGGCACCAGCGGCATCCGCCAGGCCTACAAGACCGGTCGTGGCCGCATCCATGTCCGGGCGCGGGTCGAGATCGAAAACATCGGTAAGAGCGGAGACCGCTATGCACTCATTATCAATGAGCTGCCCTACACGGTTAACAAGGCCCGCCTGCTGGAGAAGATAGCGAGCCTGGTCAGGGACAAGAAACTGGCCGGCATCTCCGATTTACGCGATGAATCCGACAAGAGCGGTATGCGCGCAGTTATCGAACTGAAGCGTGGCGAAGTACCCGAGGTGGTACTGAACAACCTGTACAAGCAGACCTCGATGCAGCTGGTCATCGGCATCAACATGGTGGCACTGGTCAATAACCAGCCGCGTCTGTTCACGCTCAGGGAAATCGTCACCGAGTTCATCAAGCACCGCCGGGAAGTTGTCACGCGCAGGACGATCTACAACCTGCGCAAGGCACGCGCACGGGCCCACTTGCTGGAAGGCCTGGCCATTGCGCTGACCAATATCGACCCCATCATTGCCCTGATCAAGGCGGCCGCCAACCCGGCCGAAGCCAAGCAGCAGCTGCTGGCGAAGGAATGGGAGACCGGCATCGTATCGGGCATGCTCGAACGGGCCAGTGCCGACATGTCCAGACCGGAGGGCCTCAGCGAAGAGTTCGGTATGCAGGACAAGGGTTATCGCCTGTCCGACAAGCAGGCCCAGGCCATCCTCGACCTGCGTCTGCACCGCCTGACCGGACTGGAGCAGGAAAAGATCATCTCCGAGTACGAACAGGTGCTCGACCGGATTGCCGATCTGCTCGATATCCTGAACAATTTCGACCGCCTCATGGATGTCATCCGCGAGGAACTGATTGAAATTCGCGACAAGTACGGTGATGACCGCCGTACCGAGATCAATCACAGCTATGAAGATCTGACTGATGAAGACCTGATAGCGGAAGAAGACATGGTCGTCACGCTTTCGCATAGCGGTTATGCCAAGTCACAGCCCCTCGACGATTACCGGGCACAACGACGCGGTGGGCGCGGCAAGAGTGCGACCAGCGTCAAGGAAGAGGATTTCATCGAACACCTGTTCGTGGCCAATACCCACGATACCATCCTGTGCTTCTCCAGCACCGGCAAGGTGTACTGGAAAAAGGTCTACATGCTGCCGCAGGCAGGAAGACTGGCGCGTGGCCGCCCGTTGAATAATCTGCTGCCGCTGGAAGAAGGTGAACAGATTACCGCCGTGCTGCCCATCCGTGAATACGAAAAGGACAAGTTCGTCTTTATGGCCACCGACGACGGCATGGTCAAGAAAACACCGCTGGAAGACTTCTCGCGTCCTCGCGCAAGCGGCATCAAGGCGGTGAACCTGCCGGACGACCGCAGGCTGGTGGGCGTAGGGATTACCGACGGCAGCAAGGACATTCTGCTGTTCAGCAACGCCGGCAAGGCCGTGCGCTTTGCAGAATCGAACGTTCGTTCCATGGGGCGTACAGCCGGGGGGGTCAAAGGTATCAACCTGGGCAAGGATGACCGGGTAATTTCACTGATTATTGCGCATCCGGAAGAAGATGCAGGTAAGGCCGTACTCACGGCAACGGAGAACGGGCAGGGCAAGCGTACCTTGCTTGACCAGTACCCGTGCAAGAGCCGGGCTACCAAGGGCGTGATCTCTATTCAGACCAGCGAGAAGAATGGTGAAGTCGTGTCTGCCGAACTGGTTGAGGATGTCGATGAAGCCATGCTGATTACCAGCGGCGGAACGCTTATCCGCACGCGCATTGGCGAGATTTCAGTGCTGGGCCGCAACACGCAGGGCGTGAGACTGATCGGGCTCGGCAATAAAGAGAAACTGGTCAGCCTGGCCAAGGTGGGCGAGACAGATACCGAAGACGAGGAAGAAGAATCGACCGGTGACGTGGACGCCTGAATCGCCAGCTAGCGAGGTCACCGGCCATCTGCCGGCGAACAACAGAGCACCAGTCCATGAAACTACCTGACTGCTAAAGAAACAGGCCTGCGGCACGGATAACGGGATCACCGTTTCCAAACTGGAGTATTCCGCTATGCAGTGGAACGAGTTGTTAAAGCATAAACCGTTTAAATACATCACGAGAGTAGTGACAAGTAATGAGTAGAATTTTTAATTTCAGCGCCGGACCGGCGACCCTGCCACTGGCGGTACTGGAACGAGCAGGGGAAGAACTGACTGACTGGCATGGCTCTGGCATGTCGGTGATGGAGATGAGCCATCGCGGCAAGGAATTCATGGGCATTGCAGCAAAGGCCGAGGCCGACCTGCGCGCGCTGATGAATATT
>JARFQC010000253.1 GCA_029287965.1 Arenicellales bacterium | reverse complement strand
TCAACTGCGACATACAGAACGGAATTCTCAATCTATGCGCATACTGGTAATCGAAGACGACGCGGAAGTAGCCGCCTATATCGAGAAAGGCCTCGATGAGTCCGGCCATAGCGTGGATACTGCTTCCGATGGCAAGCAAGGTCTGCTGCTGGCAAGTTCGGAAGATTACGACACCATGGTCATCGACCGGATGCTGCCGGGACTGGACGGACTGACGATCGTGAAAAGTGTCCGTGGCGCCGGCATCAATACCCCGATACTGATCCTCAGTGCGCTGGGTGAAGTGGATGACCGTGTGGACGGGCTGAAAGCCGGTGCCGACGACTACCTGAACAAACCCTTTGCCTTCAGTGAACTTTATGCGCGCCTCGAAGCACTACAGCGCCGATCGAGCCCGGCCTTCAAAACAGAAACTGCCCTGAATGTCGCAGACCTTGAACTGGACCTGCTATCGCGTACTGCATCGCGTGCCGGGCAGAATATCGACTTGCAACCACGCGAGTTCCGCCTGCTGGAATACCTGATGCGCCATGCCGGCCAGGTGGTCACTCGCACCATGCTGCTCGAGCACGTTTGGGATTATCACTTTGATCCGCAGACCAACGTCATCGACGTGCATATCAGTCGCCTGCGCAGCAAGATCGATAAGGGTCATGGCACTCCCCTGCTGCAGACCGTGCGCGGCGCCGGATACATGATCAATGAAATCCGCTGAACTACTGCGCAGCTCAGCGTTCAGGCTGTCCTTCATCTACATGGTGCTGTTTGCCTCCTCCGTGCTGATATTGCTGGGCTTCATTTACTGGTCAACGGTCAGCTACATGGCCGACCAGACTGATGCCACGATCGAAGCAGAGATAACCGGCCTCGCCGAGCAGTACCGTGAAGGCGGGCTGAATGACCTGGTCAGTACGATTAAACAGCGCATAGCGCGCGACCCTGACAGCTCGTCCGTCTACCTGTTCGCCTCTCCCACCTACCAGGCGCTTGCGGGCAATATCACCACCTGGCCGGAAACCGAGCCCGATGAAGACGGCTGGCTCAATTTCGAGCTCAAGGATGTAAGAGCCGATGGCGACCTCTTCCAGGCCCGTGCCCGGCCGTTCGTTCTACAGGGTGGCCTGCACCTGCTGGTCGGGCGTGACATTCGTGAATTGCGCGCAACACAAAAGCTGATTATCAATGCACTGGCCTGGGGTATGGCATTGACGCTGCTGCTGTCCCTGCTCGGAGGCGTCGTCATGAGCCGCAGCATGCTCAAGCGCATCGACAATATTAACCAGGCCAGTCGGGAAATCATGGCCGGTGACATGCAGCGCCGCATCAGCACGGATCATTCCGGCGATGAGTTTGACCAGTTGGCGAACAACCTGAATGACATGCTGGATCAAATAGACACGCTGATGTCCGGCATACGCCAGGTGACCGATAATATTGCCCATGACCTGCGCACACCGCTTACCCGTTTGCGCACGAGGCTGGAGCAACTGCAGGCAGAACCACGCGACGACACCACGCAACGCAGCCTCATCGAACAAAGTATCAGCGAAGCAGACCAGCTGCTGAGCACCTTCAGTGCGCTGCTGCGTATCGCACGTATTGAGGCCGGAGGCCTGAAAGAGAATTTCACAGCTGTCGATCTTGCCGAGCTCCTGTCTGACGCTGTCGACCTTTACAGTGCCGTTGCCGAGGAAAGACAGGTCTACATCGATAGTCGGATTGAGACATCCGCACTTGTACCCGGTGACCGTGACCTGCTCTTCCAGGCTGTCATCAACCTGATCGACAATGCCATCAAGTATTCCCCCGCGGAGGAGGACATAAAGGTTTCTCTATACGACGGGAAGTCTGGTCCGGTAATAAGCATTTCGGACAAAGGACCGGGCATACCGGCAGAAGAGAGAGAAAACGTCCTGCAGCGTTTCTACCGCATGGACGACAGCCGGTCCCTGCCCGGCAGCGGGCTCGGGCTAAGCCTGGTATCTGCTGTCGCCACCATGCACAACATCGCATTCAGCCTGATGGACAATCACCCCGGACTGCTGGCGGAGCTTCGATTCAAAAAGTAAAAAAGCCCGGCGGGAGAACGCCGGGCTAAAAGCAGGAAATCTAAATCACTGCTATGAGGAGGTTACTTATGCGTAACGTGGTAAATAATACTGGCAGGGGCGATTGCCGTCTGTGACAAATATCAATTCATAAAAGCCATGCAACAGATCTCCTACAAAAACAGATTTACACACTATTTTTTTTGAAAACAGAAAAACATCAGCGTTGAAGCGGGCAAAGAAATACGGGGGAAACCTGGACTTTTAAAAGCTACCAGGCGCTATCGGCCATTCTCAACTATGCATTCGTTTTTCGCTCCCTGCTCTTCTGTAACTTGAACGGGTAGTAGTTCCAGAGCCAGGCAAAGATGAGCAGGTACATGCAGCGTTGTATGAGCCCCTGGCTATCCTCAAAGGCAAGCATGGACAAAGGCAGGGCGAAACAAAGTACCGCAAGAACTATAGTCATAATGCGTCGCCACGATGCGGGCAACAGTGCTGCCTGCCAGAGCAGGCCAACAGTAATCGAGATTCCAGCTAACGTTGCAAGTAGTGAATGAGCCTGGTGCATCAATTCATTATGAGCCAGGCTCGGTGCTATCGGTTTGTGGGCAAGCAGCCCGGCCAATCCCATGAAGATACCGAATGCCATAAATGGAATTACCGGTTTATTGAATTCACGCATTCCGTCAATGAATATGCTGAAACCCAGTGCCAGGAATCCCGCAACCATGATGAAACTGTTCGGTGTGTTCTGCGCACCAAGCAGACTGATGACATGAGTTAGTGGATTATATTCAGCAACGGAATACCAGGGGCCTGTGAGCACAGCAGCCGTGAATATCAGTATTCCTGCACGAGTAGTAGTCATACCTGTCTATCGGGGATGAGTGGCTGGAAGCTGAACTGTACCTCCCTCACAAGTCACTCCGGGTTGCACACTTACTGGAAGTTCCACCTCGAGATGCGCTCCAGTGCCAGGCGGGTGTGGGCCGCACATTCAAGGCTTGCCGTGCGGGGGTCTGGCCATTGTGCCCGTTCCAGTAGATCGTACTGGACATATGACAGACGGAAAATACGCTCCCGGAGCATATCTGCCGGCATACCTTGCGGACTGGCGAACAGGTCGACATAGACACCGATCAGGTGCTCTGCAAAGTCCATCCTGCCGCATCGGGCCAGCCGCGCTGAAGGCTCAGCGACATGTTTGTTTTCGTAGCGGATCATTTCCTGCTCGTTCATGTTCCGGCCCTGTGCAGCTGCCGTGTGCATAGCGAGAAGCATCATCGCAACAACAAGTGCTCTGGTCATTGTGTAGATCCTGTAATTCCTGGAAAAAAAAGGCCTGTGCAGTTTAGCGCACAGGCCTTTTTCCATGTTACCTGTTTGAAGCCTTACTTGCTTTCAGCAGCTGGGGCTTCTGCTGCAGGTGCGGGTGCCGCGGCAGGTGCGGGCGGTGCTACCGGTGCCCCGTAAGGCGCGCCGTA
>JARFQC010000072.1 GCA_029287965.1 Arenicellales bacterium | reverse complement strand
TCGCGATAATGCCATGTCCAAGGCGCGCTTCGAGTTCCGCTGGGAAGACCAGTTCAATCTCGGCCTGGACCCGGACCGGGCCCGCGACTATCACGACGAGACATTGCCCAAGCAGGCCCACAAGGTTGCCCATTTCTGTTCGATGTGCGGTCCACATTTCTGCTCCATGAAAATAAGCCAGGAGGTGCGTGAATTTGCCGCCAGCAACAAGCTGGAGAATATTGATGTAGCGGTCGAGGTCTGCATGAAGGAGAAGGCTGCCGAGTTCGTCGAGCAGGGCAGCGAAATCTACAAGGAAATTTGAACAAACAATTGTAGGAGCCGTGGCCTCGCCGCGATGCAGCCGCTCCTGGAGTAATCAGTATTTTGTTAATGACGCATCCCTGCAGCAGCGGCATGACCTCCGTGCCGGTCACCTTTACCGGCCCGGAAGGTGCACTGGAAGGTCGCATAGATTGCGCATCCGCTGCACAGACGGACATGCAAGCCGTGCTGTGTCACCCGCTATCCACCCATGGCGGGACGATGCAAAACAAGGTCGTGCATACACTGGCAAAAGCGGCTGCAGCAAAAGGTATTTCTGCGCTTCGCTTCAATTTCCGTGGCGTGGGTATGAGTGCAGGCAGTTTTGACGAAGGTGCAGGAGAGACAGATGACGCCCTGGCAGCGATGCGCTGGATGGAAGAGGCCAGGCCCGGCAGCAACCTCCTGCTGGGCGGTTTCTCCTTCGGGTCTTACGTGGCGATGCGCGCGGCAGCTGAACACCCGCCAACGGCAATGATCAGTATTGCACCGCCGGTGCGTATGTTCGAGTTTGCGATACTGCATCCGCCGTCATGTCCCTGGCTGATGATCCAGGGCGACGATGACGAGATAGTTGATGCGACGGATGTCATCAACTGGGTACGTACTTTGAAGCAGCCGCCGGAGTTGCACATCATGGAGGGTGCGGGTCATTTTTTTCATGGCCGGCTGGTCGAACTGCGAGACATATGCAACGAATTTATTGATCGAGTCTTGAATAAACAAATGCAGGGACGGTCGTTGGGTGGAGATTCTGCTTGATTTTTCACGGCCGGCGACCGCTCCTGCATCTTTACAAGAGATACAGATATGGCTTTAGAAATTACAGTAAACGGAAACATACGACTGCTGAACAACACTAGCAGTGTCAGCGACCTCATCAGCGAGATGGCGCTGACCGGTAAACGTATAGCCATAGAGGTCAATGGAGAAATCGTGCCGGCCAGCCAGCATAACAGTCATCAGCTGGATGCCGGTGACAGGGTTGAGATCGTAGGCGCAATCGGCGGGGGCTGACAGCTTTCAGCTTTCAGTGTTCAGCCGCAAACTCATTTGAATATTGAAAACTGCAAACTGAAAACGATCGACAGGTGAAAACGTGACAAACAGTAGTAACGATCCGCTTGTAATAGCAGGTGTCGAGTACACCTCCCGGCTTCTGGTTGGTACCGGCAAGTACAAGGACATGGATGAAACACAGGCAGCCGTGGAAGCCAGCGGTGCGGAAATTATTACCATAGCCATCCGCAGAACGAACATTGGCCAGGACCCGGATCAGCCGAATATTCTCGATGTACTGCCGCCTGATCAATACACCCTGCTGCCCAATACCGCGGGTTGCTACAACGCCGAAGATGCTGTCAGGACATGCCGGCTCGCGCGTGAGCTCCTCGATGGTCATGACCTGGTCAAACTGGAAGTACTGGGTGATGAGAAAACCCTTTACCCGGATATGCCGGCAACCATGAGTGCGGCGGAAACTCTGGTCAACGACGGCTTCAAGGTCATGGTCTATATGAACGATGATCCTATCCTGGCCCGGCGACTGGCCGAGATGGGCTGTGTGGCGGTGATGCCGCTGGCTGCACCGATCGGCTCCGGACTGGGGGTACGTAATCCGCACAACATACGCTTTATCGTGGAAGAGGCGAGCGTGCCGGTTCTTGTCGATGCAGGCGTCGGTACGGCAAGTGACGCCGCCGTGGCGATGGAACTGGGCATTGATGGCGTGCTGATGAATACGGCTATCGCCGCCGCAGACAAACCCGTGTTGATGGCCTCTGCCATGAAGAAGGCCGTCGAGGCCGGGCGCGAGGCATGGCTAGCAGGACGTATGCCACGCAAAGCCTATGCCTCGGCATCCTCACCCGAAAGCGGCTTGATTGAGTAGGCTTGATCGTACACGTAAGACAGGCCGCTACGAGTGATCTCGAGCAGATCGTCAGCTTCAATATCGACCTGGCCAAGGAAACCGAAGGCAGACAGCTTGACCGAGCGACATTGACAGCCGGGGTCAACTCGGTACTGACCGATGTGGCAAAAGGCACTTACCTTGTCGCAACCGATGACGAAAACACTGTCATCGGGCAGTTGATGATTACCACCGAATGGAGCGACTGGCGCAACGGCATGCTCTGGTGGTTGCAGAGTGTCTATGTTCAGACTTCAGCACGAAGGCAGGGTGTATTTACGGCACTCGTGAATGAAGTTGCACGACTGGCTGCTCTGAATCCGGAAGTATGCGGCATCAGGCTCTACATCGAGAAAGACAACCAGGCTGCGCGCAGTACCTACGAAGCAGCTGGGTTTAAGGCGCCGGGTTACGACGTCATGGAGCGACTAGTATCGTAACTAGCTACTGGAAACGTTCTGGGCCCAGACAGGTACTTATTACTTTGCATAACTTAAATTGGTTGATCACGAGCATCAGGGTCACTGTCGTTTTTCACCGAACTCACCCAGAAACCACTCCCGCATCATACGACGCTCAAAAAACAGTTCCCTGTTTTTACCCTTGCCATACATGTCAGCCTGGCTGATGAATATGTTTATATCTTCCGAGCCTTGCTCGGACACGTTGCCGTTTAGATCTGATAGCGAGTAGGAAAATTTAAGTCGGAGAGGATCCATTGTTTTTACGACCCGGACTTCCCGTGCGTGTCTGCCGCGCATGGGTTCGATGTGACCTGCCAGGTCCACCTGTTCAAAGACGACATGCAGGCTCTTGTCGCGGTCAAAACTCTTTTCGACGAGAGCGGCAAGTTCCTGTTCCATGCTCCGGATAAATTGTTCCTGTCCACTGGCAATGGACGTGTCCGGCATTTTCAGATCGAGAAACCGATCAGGTGCCGATAAGTCAACGCGTACCTCGGCATTCGCCAGGGCAGCGTTTGCCATCAATACAGCAAACGCAAATACGGTTTTCGTTTTAATCATTTGCGTGCAACCCCGAAAATAAAAGTTTATCTACCCATTAAGTAAGTATCAGAATCGTTAAGTTATCGGCTTGTTGCCTTCCTGGTGGTGCTGAATGATGGCCTGTAGACGGCTGATTAGCGCTGCGTCATGACTTAATTCTTTCTGTTTCAAACCAACATATCGTTGACAGCCCGAATATTATGCTTAAGCTCGGACAACAAGAATCAGATTTAATTATAAATGCAGTATTTTTACATAGGGGACACGGAATGAATCAGCAAGGGACGACTGCTTTTAGCGTTGCCATACGGGCGGCGATCAGCTTTTCACTGTTATCACCCTCAATCGTAATCGCCCAGACCACGGATTCACGGGTTCTCGGTGTGACGCAAACTACCGGCAGTCATATACGCCAGATCGATGTCGAAACCGCCGCCCCGGTAGACGTGCTCGATCTTGAGTACATCCAGTCAACCGGCGCCATGTCCGTCGGCGAAGTTATCCAGAATCTACCCGCCATCATGGGTAATGCCCTGAGCACCCGCATCTCCAACGGAGGCGATGGGACTGCGAATGCAACTATGCGTGGCTTGCCGGCCAGCAACGTACTCGTGCTGATCGACGGTCGGCGTGCGACCAATTTCGGCAATGCCGGTTCGTATGTGGATTTGAACACCATACCCCTGTCAGCGGTTTACCGTATCGAAGTCCTCAAGGACGGCGCATCGGCAATTTACGGCTCAGACGCTATAGCCGGTGTCATCAATGTCATTACGAGAAAGGAATACGATGGCGTCGAAGGCCAGCTGTATTATGGCGCTACCTCCAGGGGAGACGGAAACACCGGTGATGTCACCCTGATGGTGGGCAAGGATTATGAAAAAGGCAATTTCGTCCTCACAGGAGAGCTCTATAACCAGGACGAAATCTGGTCGCGCGATCGTGATATATCCCGGGATGCGGATACGACGGCCGACGGCGAGGAATTCGGTGTCTTTCAGCGCAGCTCAGCACCACCCAGCTCGTTTATCTTTCACCCGACTCGCGGTCCGCTGACACTGAAGGACGGCCTCAGCCAGGGAAGGTCACCATCAGACTATCGTGCATTCAATGACAACACTGACCGATACAATTTCCGTGAAGAAACGGTATCGCTCGTCCCGTCAAAGCGCGGCAGTGTGTTTTTTACCGGTGACTACGACCTCAGTCCGTCACTGAACGTTTTCACCCAGGCCTGGTACATCAATACGGAATCCGAGTCGACTTCAGCGTCGACGCCTCTGTTTGCAGCATTTGAAAACAGGCCTATCCCTGTTTCGGCAAACAACCCGTATAACCCTTTCGGGATTCAGATCGACGATATCCGCCGCAGATTCCTGGAGCTCGGCCCGCGTGTCGAAGACATCAATGCGGACAACACACGCGTGGTAGTCGGCCTCGAAGGCAATAGTATCAACTTTGACTGGGATCTGAGCTATACCTGGCACAAGGATGAAAGGGAAACGGACAATAGCGGCGGCATGAACCTGACCCGCCTGATCAACGCGCTGGGTGACCCGGCTGCAGCCCCGCCCGGAACTGTACCGTTAAACCTGTTTGGTGACGGTCGCCAGAATTCGATTACGCAGGATCAGCTCGACTATGTGGCGACAACAACTACAACTACAGGTGAGAGCAGCCTCAAGGACCTGCTGTTCAATGCTTCTACACTCACCCCATGGGAATTGCAGGGTGGTGCAGTAGGCCTTGCCTTCGGCCTGGAATATCGCGAGGAAGCGGGTGAATATAATCCTGATCCCCAGGTCGCAGCAGGCGATACAGTCGGCTTCACCAACTTTGAAGCCACCCGGGGTGACCGTGACGTCAAGGAAGCCTACATTGAAGCTATCTTCCCCTTGCTGGGTGATGTACCCGGGGCGCAGGAACTGAATCTGCAGCTTGCCGCCAGGTACTCGGACTACAGTGACTTCGGTACCAACACCAGCCCGAAGGCGGGTGCAACCTGGCGCATCAACGAGCAGGTCATGCTGCGCAGCACCTATTCGGAGGGTTTCAGGGCGCCATCTATCGATGAACTCTACCTGGGGCAGGAAGAATCATTCGATATTCTGGCCGACCCGCTGCAGCCGCCGACAGATACACGCACCCAGTTCAGAACCGTTACCGGTGGCAACCCCGACCTGGAGCCTGAGACCTCGGACAGCTTTACTGCCGGACTGGTACTTCAGCCTGCCGCACTCGAAGGCTTCAGCATGACCCTGGACTACTACCGCATCGATCAGGAGAACGTGGTGGATTCAAACCCGCAGTTCATCCTCGATGAGAATGCACGTAGCGGGGCCTTTGCCGATCGCGTGGTGCGCAACGCGAAGGGCGAACTGGAAGTGCTCAATGCCAGCCTGATCAATATCGGTGCGAGGCAGGTGCGGGGTACGGATTTCAGTTTCAACTACAACCTGCCTACCGAGAAGGCCGGAACCTGGCGTTTCGCACTCGCCGGAACCTACCTCGACAGCTGGCGGGAACAGCGTCTGCCAAACCAGCCGTTTGAAGAACGCAAGGGTACATATATCGACGATTCACAGGATGGACCGGGCGGACTGCCTGAATGGAAAGGTTTTTTCAGCACTCTGTGGGACCTGAACAACTGGAGCGCATCCTATCGCATCAACTATGTTGATTCCTACACCGAGATTTCGACGCTGGACCTGATCTTCACCGGTGAAGAACGCGAGCACACTATCGACTCCTTTGTGACGCATGACGTGCAGGGCAGTTATACCTTTGCCGGTGACCTGAGAGTGTCACTGGGTATCGATAACCTGTGGGACGAGATGCCTTCACGCTCATTCGAAGCCTTCAACGATGGCTACGACGGTCACAACAGCAATCTGGCCGGGCGGTTCCTTTATGCGCGCGTCAAGAAGTCCTGGAATTAATAACCTGCGTTAAGGCTGGGCATGTTGAGGATGTGTCTGCAAGCCCCGTCACCTGGTGTCCAGGCAGTAACCGAAGCAGACATGTGATGGCAACGCGCGCATTATCGACTGGCGATCCCCGGCTGCAGCGACTCCATCGCGGTTGTTACGTGCTGCCAGCCTTACATCACTCCTTTCTTTGACCGGATATGCTCATGTCTAACACACGCACTCGTTTCGCTATCCTTGTTCCCGTACTGCTGCTGTCAGTGTCTACCGGGTTTACCCAGGATAAGCTGAACAAGGCTATTGCCACCCAGCAGCAGACGGACAAGGCTGCGGTTGAGACACAGAAGGAAATCGGCAAGCTCGCAGATGACACGCAAAGCATGCTGTCGGAATATCGTACCATCACCCGGCGTACCGAGAGCCTGCGTGTCTACAACAGGCACCTGGAAAAGACGATCGCTTCGCAGGAGCAGGAAATGGCTTCCATGCAGGAGCAGATCAACAACCTGGAGACGACCAACCGCGACATCGTCCCGCTGATGTTCATGATGCTCGACGCACTGGAAAAGTTTATCGCGGCTGATATTCCTTTTCTGCAGGAAGAGCGCAGCATGCGGTTGCAGGGACTCAAGGACATGATGAATCGTGCTGATGTCACCACATCAGAAAAGTACCGCCGCATCATGGAGGCATTTCAGATCGAGAACGAATACGGCCGCACCATTGAAGCCTATCGGGCGTCTTTGCAAGGACAGGGTGGCAACCGGACTGTCGACTTCATGCGCCTTGGCCGGGTGGCCCTGTATTACCAGACCCTGGACAGGGACGAGCAGGGCTACTGGGACAATCTGGACAAGCAATGGGTAGTGCTCGATGACAGCTATCGGCGTTCTATACAGGAAGGTTTGCGAATTGCCCGTAAACAGGCCGCACCAAACCTGCTCAGGCTTCCCGTTCGGGCACCGGAGACAGCACGATGAAATATTTGCTATCAGCATTGTTCCTGTCACTGGCGCTGAATCCCATGTTCGCAAATGCAGAAGCGGAATATTCAAAGGAATCCGCTTACAAGGCCCTTGATCAGCTGCTGCAGGATGTCAGAAAAACCCGGGGTATTGAGAGCGAGGAAAATACACAGCGGCTTAAGCGGTTCAAAGACAACAGGGCTGAACAGGCGAGGCTGCTGGCCGAGGCCAAAAAGGAAATGGAGGACACAGAAGCGCGCAGCGATGAACTCAAGGCTCTGTATGACGATAACGAAGTGAAACTGGTCGAACTGGATGACAAGCTGACAGAACGCATGGGTGCGCTGGGGGAAATGTTCGGCATCGTACGCCTGGTTGCCGGTGATGCGAGAGGATCACTCGAGTCATCTCTCGTCTCATCGCAGATACCGGATCGCTCTCTCTTCCTTTCTGAACTGGCTGAACGCAAGGAGCTCCCGGTTACGGAAGAGCTGGATAAGTTGTGGAAGCTGCTGCTCGAAGAGATGATCGAATCGGGCAAGGTCGTGACTTACGACGCGAGCACTATCAATGTCGATGGCAAGGAAGAGGTGCAGCCTGTTACACGGGTCGGCGTCTTCACCGCGGTAACTGGTGGAAAGTTCCTCAATTATCTACCGGAAACGGGCAGGCTGGTTGAGCTCGGCAGGCAGCCCGCGGGACGCTTCCAGTCCATGGCAAGTGACCTCGAGGCTGCGGATACCGGAATGGTTGCGATGGCAGTCGATCCATCACGCGGTGCCATCATGGCATTGCTGGTCCAGGCACCGTCATACCTGGAACGTATTCAGCAAGGTGGTGTAATTGGCATCATCATCCTGGTCCTGGGAGGAGCAGGGCTGCTGATCGTGATATGGCGATTCGTCGTGCTGACTCGCATCGGCAGGGCTATTCGAAAGCAGCTGAAATCCAGCGAGCCGAATGAAGGCAACCCGCTCGGAAGGGTGATGAAAACCTATTTTGATGACCAGGAGCAGGATACGGAAACCCTGGAACTGAAACTCGATGAGGCCATCCTCAAGGAAACGCCGCGTATCGAGTATGGCCTGAGTTTCATCAAGATACTGGCTGCGATTGCACCGTTGCTCGGGTTGCTCGGGACCGTTACCGGGATGATACAAACCTTCCAGGCAATTACCTTGTTCGGCACCGGTGATCCCAAGTTGATGGCGGGTGGTATTTCCACTGCACTGATCACAACCGTAATGGGCCTGGTCGTGGCCATACCACTGGTGCTTCTGCACAGCTATCTTAATGGCAAGTCCAATGCCCTGGTGCAGGTGCTCGACGAGCAAAGCATCGGGCTGGTTGCGCGGCACGCGGAAAAGGCGAATGTTTGAAGAGTACCTTGAGGCGCCATTTATCGCGCTGCAGGATTTCATGTATGCCGGAGGCCCGGTGCTCTGGGCCATACTCGTCGTGGCTATCGTGATGTGGGCGTTTATACTGGAACGACTGTCCTACTTTCGCCTGGTATTGCCCGACCGGGTGAAGCAAACGGCTGCCAGCTGGAACGCGCGCAGCGATCACAGCTCGTGGCATGCGCACAAAATACGTCGTGCAATGATTTCCGAAGTCCGCAACGATGCTTCGCAATACCTGCTGCTGATCAAGACATTGATTGCCGTCTGCCCGCTACTCGGGCTGGTCGGTACGGTAACCGGCATGGTGCACGTGTTCGATGTCATGGCCGTAACAGGTACCGGCAATGCACGCGGCATGGCGGAAGGTATATCGCGGGCCACCATTCCCACCATGTCAGGACTGGTGGTGGCGCTATCCGGGCTGATCGTCATGGCTCGCCTGGAAGCTAAAGCGAAGACAGAACGGCAGAAGCTTGCCGACTGTATGGCACTGTAGCAGGGGAAAGCAATGCGACGCAGACATGCCCACAAGGATGAAGAAGTAGAAATCAACATCACGCCGATGCTGGACGTGGTGTTTATCATGCTCATATTCTTTATTGTCACGACGTCTTTCATCAAGGAAACCGGCATTGACGTCAATCGACCCAGTGCAGATACGGCGGAGAAGAAGGAGCGTGGCAACATCCTGATCGCCATCAATGCCAACGGCGAAATCTGGATGAATAAACGCAAAATTGATGTTCGCAGTGTACGGGCCAATGTTGAACGCGCCCATGCGGAGAACCCGGAAGGCAGTGTTGTCATTACGGCCGACAAGGAGTCGAAAACCGATACGCTCATACAGGTAATGGACCAGGCGCGTCTTGCCGGTGTGCAGAACGTATCGATTGCCGCCAGGACTGATACGGACTGACCCGGGTCAAGCGCCGGACGATGAATAATCTGCCCGTCCTCAGAGCTGCCGTGTCGTTAGCGCTGGCTGTCGTCATCGGTATCGGATTGTTTTACGGCATGGTGCTGCTCGTGACCACGGGTGTGAAAGGCATCAGCAAATCCGAGACGATAGACGGCGTCGAGTTTGTACGTCTGAAGCGGGATGACAGGATAGAAACGAAGAAGCGGCTAAAAAAGAAACCGCCCAGGCCTAAGGATCCTCCGCCACCACCCAAACTGGAAATAGAAGAAGCCGAGAAGCCACGGCCCGAGGCATTGCAAATGGATATCCCCATGATGGACCTGCCGTTGCGCATGGGCAGCGGTCCGTTCATGGGCGGTTTCAATCGTGCCGACAACAAGCAGGACGGCGGCCTGATACCGCTGGTAACTATCGCACCGATGTATCCACGCAATGCCCTGTTGAAGCGTGCGGAAGGCTACGTGATAGTTGAGTTTACCGTTACCCGGGACGGCTCGGTTAAAAGCCCGAAAGTGATCGAAGCCAAGCCGCGCAGGCTGTTCAACCAGGCGGCCTTGCGGACCATTCTGCGCTACAAGTTCAAGCCCGTTATCGTTGGCGGTGAGCCTCAGGAAACTCGTGCATCCTGGCGAATCAATTTCGTCCTGGAAAAATAGCCATGTCGAATTCGATATCCAGACTGGTTCTGTCCCTGTTCCTCAGCGTGCTGCTGGTCGGTTTCTATGGCGTTGAGTACGTACTTGGGCAGGAAAATGCCACAACGGAGAAGAGTGCGGAAAAAAATAAACGCCGGGTAACGGCCTCGATGACCGAACAGACCTACAAGAAACTGACCCGCATCCACGGGCTTATCGGCGAACAGCAATACATTGAGGCGCTGAAGTTGTTGAAGCCACTGGTCAGACAATTGCGCAGTGACTATGAGCGCGCGATTGTCTTCCAGACCTACGGTTTCATCTATGCCGCACAAGAGCAATACCCCAGGGCCACGGAATACCTGGAAAAGGTGCTGGTGCTCGAGGCGCTTCCTGTCGAACAGGAAGAGAGCCTGACCTTCACCCTGGCGCAGCTCTACATCGTTCAGGGCAGGTACAAGCAGGGCATTGGCACGCTGGAAAAATGGTTCTCGACGGCGGAAAACCCGGATGGCCATGCCTATGCGATGCTGGCCAGCGCCTATTCGCAGGATCAGCAGTACGGCAAGGCGATCCCTGCGCTGGAAAAGGCCATCAGCATGACCGATGACCCGCAGGAAGCCTGGTACAAGCTGCTTGCATCGATGTACTACCGGGAAAAGCAGTATGCAAAGGCGGCAGCGACACTGGAAATCATGACTGCACGCTGGCCGGAGAACGAACGCTACTGGAAGCAGCTTTCATCCGTCTACCTGACCCTGAAGAAAGAAACAAAGGCACTGGCTGCCCTTGATATCGCCTATCAGCGCGGCTACCTGAAAGATGAACGCGAGATACTCAGGCTGGCAAACCTGCATGCCTACCTGAACGACCCATTCGAAGCGGCACAGGTACTGGCAGCGGGCCTGGAGCGGGGGATAGTCGAGCCTGGTCGAAAGCACCTGGAATTGCTCGGCAATTACTATATGTCCGCGCATGAAAACAGCAAGGCGATTGAGGCATTGAACAGCGCGGGGCAGGCTGCAGAACACGGCAGGATCGATCAGCGTGTCGCCTACCTGCTGATAGAACAGGAGAAATGGCAGCAGGCAGATCAGGCGCTTCAGCGTGCACTGAAGAAGGGCGGTCTCGACAAACCGGGGAAGGCATGGCTGCTACGCGGCATGGCGGTATACGAAATGGGCCGCTTTGATAAAGCCCGTGAATATTTCCAGACGGCTGCACGGCACGAGGACAGCCGTTCAGATGCGGCACAGTGGATAAGACATATCGAGGCAGAACAGTCTGCGTTGTCGCAGGAATAACTGATTTGCCTGTCCCGGCTATGCAGTTTTATCCTGCCTGTTGGCTGCACGATCAGGGCCGGCAAGATTTTCTTTACCCCGGCTTCATAGTATTCTTGAGTTGAAATGCCGCCTGTTTAGCAGGTTGGATACAACAGATAAATGAGGAGAAATTTCCGTGGAAGTTCACGACACCCATCTAAAAGGTGTGCGCTTGATTGTGCCCCGTGTGTTCGAGGACGAGCGTGGATTTTTTCTTGAAAACTTCAATGCCCGTGAATACGAACTGAACGGCCTGCCGACACAATTCGTCCAGGACAATCATTCACGTTCCGGCAAGGGTGTACTCCGCGGGTTGCATTACCAGTATCCGACCTGGCAGGGCAAGCTGGTGCGCTGCATGCGCGGCGAAATCTATGACGTCGCCGTCGACATACGTCCCGAGTCCGCCACCTTTCGCCAGTGGTACGGCGTCATCCTCAGCGAGGAAAACAAGCAGCAGCTGTATATACCACCCGGCTACGCGCATGGCTTCTGTGTCCTGAGCGACGATGCCGAAGTGACCTATAAATGCACGTCGCTGTACGTACCGAGTGAGGACGCCGGCATCCGCTGGGATGATCCCGATATCGGCGTCGAATGGCCGATAGAAAATCCCGTGGTATCCGAGAAAGACCGCAACGCTCCATTTCTGAAAGATCTCGATCTTAGCTGATGAAGATTCTGTTGCTCGGCAGTCGCGGCCAGCTGGGCACGACACTGCTCCCTCAGCTTGCTCGTTTCGGTGACGTTGAGGCTTATGACCACGACGGCATCGACCTTGCCGATGCGTCAGTCACACGTCGTCGCATACTCGAGATTGCACCCGACCTGATTATCAATGCCGCGGCCTATACCGCCGTGGACAAGGCCGAGTCAGAGCCGCAAGCCGCCGCACGTGTAAATGCCGGCGCACCGGGTGTCGTCGCGGAATGCGCCAGTGAACTGGGAGCAGGCCTGATACATTATTCAACGGATTATGTTTTCGACGGCAATGCATCATCACCCTACAAGGAAGATGATCCGACCAATCCGCAGTCGGTATACGGTAGAACCAAACTGGATGGCGAAAACGCGGTATTAAATAGCGGCGCCAGCGCGCTGATTCTGCGCACTGCGTGGGTCTACTCACTGCACGGCCACAACTTCCTCAAGACCATGCTGCGGCTGGCTGCAGAGCGTGATGAGCTGACCATCGTGGCAGACCAGGTCGGCAGTCCGACGTCTACCCTGGCCCTGACTGATGCAACGATACGACTGATCGAGTATTTCGTTGAACATGACGGTTTTCCTGCTGAAGTGCGGGGCGTTTATCACATGACCTGCGAAGGTGAAACCAGCTGGGCCGGGTTTGCACGTGCCATTATCGCAGCGAGCAATGACAGTGATACACGAGTCACCGATATCACCACGGCCGATTATCCGACACCAGCTGCTCGCCCGGCCTACTCGGTACTCTGCGGAGACAAGCTGGACAGGGTCTTCGGTATCCGTCTGCCAGACTGGGAGGATGCCCTCGATACGTGTATGACTGGGCAGTAGCCCGTTCAGTTCCGGTCGAGATGGTCTGCTGCATAAATTGGGTACAGACCGCAATCCTGCCGCATCTGCACCCGGCTTGAGCAGGCATCGCAGCCTGCAGGCTTCACACACCAGGGCTTTAGCATGACCTCCGAGTATCCCGATTCAATCAGCCTGCTAGGCAAGGACGGACCGTTTGCCAGCTTGCTGGACGGCTACCAACCGCGTGACAGCCAGCAGCAGATGTCGGCCCGCATCGAACAGGCGATCGATAAAAATGAAACACTCATCGCTGAGTCCGGTACGGGTACCGGCAAGACCCTGGCCTACCTCGTCCCGGCGCTCAAATCCGGTAAGCGGATTATCATATCTACCGGTACCCGTCATCTGCAGGATCAGCTCTACCAGCACGATCTTCCGCTGGTCAGGAAGGCGCTGGAAATACCCGCGACCATGGCCATCCTGAAAGGACGCTCCAATTACCTGTGCCGCCAGCGTCTCGATATGGCCAGGAGCGGCACCATGCCGAGAGGCAGCTACCCGGCAAGAGACCTGAACCGGGTCGCACAGTGGGCCATCATGACCCGCAGCGGTGATATTTCCGAAGTAACCGGTGTACCTGAGCAATCAATGGTGTGGCCGGACGTGACGTCAACACCGGACAACTGCCTCGGCAGCAAGTGTGATGACTACGACAGGTGTCACGTCAATGCGGCACGCAAGGATGCGCTCGACGCGGACGTACTGGTCGTCAATCACCATCTTTTCCTGGCCGACCTGGTGTTACGCGAGGAAGGGTTTGGCCAGCTGCTGCCGGGCGTTGATGTGGTCATCTTCGACGAGGCGCATCAGCTGCCCGAAACGGCGAGCATGTTTTTCAGCAGTGTTGTCAGCCAGCACCAGCTGCTCGAGTTGTGCCGCGACGTGCGCATTGCCGAGTCAACCGAAAAAAGCGGTATCAGTGAGATGGAGCGTCTCGTTGATATCTGCGAGACCAGGGCACGCGAGTGCAGGCTGGCAATGGGTGTCGAGGTACGACGTGGCAGCTGGTCAGAACTGCAGCAGGACCGGGCATTTGCATCAGCGCTGGCGGCACTGAGAGAAGATATCGGATCCCTGTCTGAAATCTTGCAGCAGGCTGCCGCCTGCGGGGAACGCCTGGCGCAGTGCAGCGACAGGGCAAGATTGATGATTGACAGGCTGAAGCAACAGACGGATGAGGACATGGAATCTGTCGTGCGCTGGTTTGAAACCAGCCGAACAGGCTTCAGGCTGCATGCCACACCACTCAATGTGGCAGACAGGTTTCGTGAGTTGATCCATGAAGGCGAGCGGTCATTCATCATGACCTCGGCGACACTGGCCGTGGCAGATAAATTTACCCACTTCCAGCGCCAGCTTGGTCTTGAAGAAGCACAGACCGGTATCTGGGCCAGTCCATTCAATTATGCAGAACAGGGATTGTTCTATCTGCCCGAAGACCTGCCTATGCCGAATCAACGCCTGCATACGGAGCGCGTGGTAGAAGAGGCGCGCAAAGTACTCGAGATCACCGCTGGCAGGGCGTTCCTGCTCTTTACCAGTTTCCAGGCACTCAATGAAGCGGCCAGGCTGCTGGAGGGAGAGCTTGACTACCCGTTGCTGATCCAGGGTGAGCAGCCCAGGCAGGCACTGCTGCAGGCCTTTCGTGAAGCCGGCAACGCCGTCCTGCTCGGCACAGGAAGTTTCTGGGAAGGGGTGGATGTAAAAGGACAGGCCCTGTCGGCCGTCATCATCGATAAGCTGCCGTTTGCCGCACCGGATGATCCCGTGTTGCAGGCGCGTTCACGCCTGATGAAGGAAAACGGCCAGAATCCCTTCATGCAGCATCAGCTCCCGCAGGCCGTTGTGGCACTGCGCCAGGGTGCCGGCAGACTGATACGCGATATCAACGACCGGGGTCTGCTGATGGTC
>JARFQC010000238.1 GCA_029287965.1 Arenicellales bacterium | reverse complement strand
GGCGATCACCGTGCACGAAGTGGCCCATGGCTGGGTGGCATTGCGCTACGGTGATACGACGGCCAAGCAGGCTGGTCGCTTGACGCTTAATCCAATCAAGCACGTTGATGCGATAGGCACGATACTGGTGCCGGGTTTGCTACTGGCGATGGGCAGCGGTTTTCTGTTCGGCTGGGCGAAACCGGTACCGGTCAATTTCATGCGCCTGAACAACCCGAAGCGCGACATGGTTTACGTCGCCATCGCCGGTCCTGCGACCAACCTGATCATGGCCTTCATCTGGGGGATGGCAGGCTATGTGGCCCAGTTCCTGCCGAATGCCGTGGCGGAACCACTGGTGCTGATGTCCGTGGCGGGAATCTTCATCAACGCCATCCTGATGCTGGTAAACCTTATTCCACTGCCGCCGCTGGACGGCGGGCGTGTAGCAGTGGGTCTGCTGCCGAACAAGCTCGCACATGCCTACAGCAAGCTCGAGCCCTACGGTTTGTTCATCATGATCGCGCTGCTGGCCACCGGCATGCTGGGTACGATCCTGTGGCCACCGCTATCTGCCCTGGTTTCATTTATGGCAAACTTGTTCTCTATTCCATTTATACAGTTGTTCAGCTTGATTACCTGAGGAGATAACTTGTTCACGACTTCCGGCAAGCCCGAGCGCGTGGTATCCGGCATGCGCCCGACAGGCCGCCTGCATCTGGGTCACTATCACGGTGTACTGAAAAACTGGGTTGATCTGCAGCATGAATTCGACTGCTTCTTTTTCGTTGCCGACTGGCACGCCCTGACGACGCATTACGAAGACCCTGAAGTCATCTCGGCCAACATCAACGACATGGTCATTGACTGGCTGGCGGCCGGTATCGATCCCGGCAACACTACCCTGTTCGTGCAGTCACAGGTGCCCGAACACGCCGAGCTGTACCTGCTGCTGTCCATGTTCATGCCGCTCGGAAGGCTGGAGCGGGTGCCTAGCTTCAAGGACCAGCAGGAAAAGCTGCGCGAACGCGACCTGGCAACGTTAGGCTTTCTCGGCTATCCATTGCTGCAGGCGGCCGACATCCTCGTATACCGCGCCGGTCTGGTGCCGGTCGGTGAAGACCAGGTGCCGCATATCGAACTGACACGCGAGGTGGCAAGGCGCTTCAATCATCTCTATGGCCGCGAGGCAGGCTTCGAGGAAAAAGCCGAGGCGGCGATCAAGAAGATGGGCAAAAAGTCTGCCAAGCTGTACCGCAACCTACGCACGGCCTACACGGAGCAGGGCGACCACGAGGCTCTGGGGCGGGCGCATGCACTGCTGGACGAACAGAAAAACATCACCCTGGGCGACAAGGAACGGCTGTTCGGCTACCTGGAAGGTGGCGGCCGCGTGATCCTGGTCGAGCCCGAGGCGCGCCTTACCAAGGCGTCCAAGGTGCCGGGGCTGGACGGCCAGAAGATGTCCAAGTCCTATAACAACACCATACAATTGCGCGACGATCCCAAGCGGCTGGAAAAGACGCTGCGCGCGATGCCGACTGACCCGGCCCGTGTCCGGCGTACCGATCCGGGCGACCCGGACAAATGCCCGGTGTGGCAGTTCCACGAAATCTATTCCAGCAAGTCCACGCGGGATTGGGTGAAGGATGGCTGCACGACCGCCGGCATCGGCTGCCTGGACTGCAAGCAGCCGCTCATCGACGCGCTGCTGAAGGAACAGAAGATACTCAACGAGCGGGCCGAGCCCTATGTCAGGGACCAGACCCAGGTCAGCAATATCATCGCGGACGGCTGTGAACGGGCGCGGGAAGTGGCCGAGGAAACCATGCAGGAAGTCCGCGAGAACATCGGTTTATAATCCAGACATACATGCACGGACCCAGCCAGGAAGAAATGCCCTTTGCCATCGTTCGCGGTGAAGCGATCGATGAGCCACCCAAGGACCTCTATATTCCCCCTGAGGCGATGGAGGTGTTCCTCGACGCCTTTGAAGGCCCGCTGGATCTGCTGCTTTACCTGATCCGCAAGCAGAACCTCGACATCCTGGATATACCGGTTGCTGAGATCACCCGCCAGTACATGGGCTATATCGAGCTTATGCGCATGGTGAAACTCGACCTCGCAGCCGAGTACATGGTGATGGCAGCGATGCTTGCCGAGATCAAGTCGCGCATGCTGCTGCCGCGGCCTGCATCCGAAGATGAAGACGAGGAGGATCCGCGTGCCCAGCTGGTCCGGCGTCTGCAGGAATATGAACGCTATCGCCAGGCGGCGCTGGATATCGAGGAGCTGCCCCGGGTGGGGCGTGAAGTATTCCTTACCGTCGTCGATGCGGATAACGTGCAGCCGGTCAGGGTTGATCCCAACGTGGAATTGAACGACCTGCTGATGGCCTTTTCGCAAGTGCTAAAACGGGCTGACCAGATGCGCAGCCATGTCATCACGCGCGAGGTGCTGTCCATCCGCGAGCGCATGAGCCTGGTGCTCGACCGCGTTAACAGCAAGGACTTCATTGAATTCGATACCTTGTTCACGCCCGAAGAGGGTCGCATGGGCATGGTGGTGACTTTCATGGCCATCCTCGAACTGCTCAAGGAAAAGCTGCTGGTCATCGTCCAGAACGAGCAGTTTGCACCCATTCACGTTAAAGCCTCGGCATAGCCCATGAACGAAGACAACACAGCGGGCCAGCCGCATTCCGAACTGCGCAATATCATCGAAGCGGCGATCATGATCAGCAGCGACCCGCTGACCATTGATCGCATGCTGGCCATGTTCCCCGATGACGCCCAGCCGGATCGTGACGTGATACGCAGCGTCATCAGTGAAATCGAACAATCCTTTGTCGACCGCGGCATCGAGCTGCGCCAGATCGGCAAGGGATATCGCCTGCAGACGCGCGAGGACTACTCGCCATGGCTGTCTCGTCTGAGCGCGGCACGACCGCAGCGCTATTCGCGTGCGTTGCTGGAGACACTGGCGATTATTGCCTACCGGCAGCCCGTTACCCGCGGTGAGATCGAGGACGTTCGCGGCGTAGCGGTGAGTACCGAGATCATCCGGACCCTGCAGGACCGCGACTGGATACGCCAGGTCGGCGTGCGGGACGTGCCGGGCAAGCCCGGGCTGTTCGGCACCACGCGCGGCTTTCTCGAGTACTTCAATCTCAAGTCGCTCAGCGACCTGCCGCCGCTCACGGATATTCGCGACATGGAAACCATCGCAGCCGAGCTGAATCTCAGCCTGCCGCTGGATCCGCCGCAGGACGGTGAAGTGGATGCACAAGATGACGCCGGTGAAGAGGGCGCGGATCTGGCCGAGGTACCTCTGACGGTTTCCGACCAGACGTCTGTCGCCGATCTCGCGGCCGAGGAAGAGGCAGCGGGCGAAACACTGGAAGCACTCTATGAGTCCGTTCCCGACGAAGACGTCGAATTAAATATCGATGAGCCGGATGCAGGAGGGGAACAGGATCCCGACCAGCCGGCATGAAACCCGAACGCATCCAGAAAGTCCTGGCCCAGGCCGGAGTCGGGTCGCGTAGGCAAATCGAAAGCTGGATACGTGAAGGCCGTATTCGCGTAGACGGCAAACCGGCGACCATCGGCCAGCCTGTCACGCTCAGGCAGTCTTTCTCCCTCGACGGCAAACCGCTGCGCCTTAAAGAAAATAATGCACCGACCCGGGTGCTGGTGCTCAACAAACCCGAAGGCGTCATCTGCTCCAATGCCGACCCCGGCGGTCGTCCGACCGTGTTCCAGCACCTGCCGCGCGGCAGGCGGGAACGCTGGATACTGGTTGGACGTCTAGATCTCAATACCTCCGGTCTTCTGCTGGTCACCAACAACGGTGAACTGGCCAACCGGCTAATGCATCCTTCATCGGAGGTCGAGCGCGAGTACGCCGTCAGGGTGCTCGGTGAACCGGACAGCGCCGACCTGCGCAGACTGCAACAGGGAATCGAGCTGGATGATGGCCCGGCTGCATTCAAGTCCATACGCGAATCCGGTGGCGGCGGAGCCAACCGCTGGTACAAGGTCGTCCTCAGCGAAGGCCGCAACCGTGAGGTGAGGCGCATGTGGGAGGCCATCGGTATGACCGTCAGCCGGCTGATACGCGTGCGCTACGGGCCGATACACCTGCCGCATATACCGCAGGGACAATGGAAAGACCTGAAGCCGAAAGAGATCGCCATGCTCATGCGGCTTGTCGATCTGAAAGATGACACCGAGCAACCGACCGGTCGTGGGCGTCATGCAGGCAAACATCGCGGCAGTCCGCATCAGCGTCCTGCGAAAAAGAGCAGGCCATCAACGCGCGGTAGAAAAAAACAGACAGGACGTCGCTGATTGCGCAACTGCAGTTTCCAATGCGTATACAAGCGGCTGGATCGCCATTACGGACCACAGGAGTGGTGGCCGGCGGAGACACCGTTTGAAGTCATGGTCGGCGCAGTGCTGACACAGAACACGGCCTGGAACAATGTAGAGAAAGCTATTGACGCGCTGCGTAACGCGGAGCTGCTGCAGCCCGAGAGCATTCATGCTGCAGATGCCGGGATGCTTGCTGAACTCATTCGCCCAGCCGGTTATTTCAACGTCAAGGCGGTCCGGCTCAAGGCCCTGGTCGGCTGGTTGATGGAGCAGGGCGGTATCGAGATGCTCGCTTCGATGCCAATCAAGGACCTGCGGCATGAGCTGCTATCTGTGCATGGCATCGGTCCGGAGACTGCGGACGACATCCTGCTGTACGCCTTCGGCCATCCTGTTTTTGTCATCGATGCCTACACGCGTCGGATGTTTTCCCGTCTCGGGCTTATTGACGAGAAGGCAGATTACGAACTCCTGCGCAGACAATTCGAAACAGAGCTGGGCAAGGAGGCAGCGGTCTATAACCAGTACCATGCCCTGATAGTCGTACAGGCCAAAGAAGTGTGTCGCAAGAAGCCGCACTGCGACAAGTGCTGCCTGGCCGATGTTTGCCGTTACCCGATAAATGATTAAAATCAGCGGCCTCGACCACCTGGTCCTGACTGTCAGCGACCTGCAGGCCAGTTGCGATTTTTATCGTAGCGTACTCGGCATGGAGGTTGTGACTTTCGCTGAAGGGCGCAAGGCACTGCGCTTCGGCATGCAGAAGATCAATCTGCACGAAGCCGGCCATGAATACATGCCTCATGCGTATCGACCCGTACCGGGTTCAGCCGACCTGTGCCTGCTGACGAGGACATCGATGGAAGACGTGATGCATCACCTTGCAGACTGTGGCGTGGTGATGACCGAAGGGCCGGTTGAACGCACCGGTGGTGCCGGTCCGTTGCTATCCGTGTATTTCCGCGACCCGGATGGCAACCTGCTGGAGATATCGAACGCGATCTGAATTTAGCGGTGATTGCAGGCGGTCGTCGGCCGCTGCCGCAGGGTAAATAAATTAAATACAATGCGTTAAACTGATTCGTTTAGTGGTTACTTGAAGTATGTTGTTTGAACAAATGGCAGTATTTCTTCAATTTAGTCTAAATCTGGCGAGGTCCTGATCATGGGCCTCCTGTTCCGTATCGCCGGTTTTACCCCCTTCGTCGGGCTGCTGTTCCTGAATGCCTTTGTCGATCTCGGGCACAAGATCATCGTCCAGAACACGGTGTTCAAGGTGTTCGACGGACAGGTGCAGATCATCCTAACGGCCATCGTCAACGGACTTATCCTGCTGCCCTTCGTGCTGCTGTTCACACCCGCCGGGTTTATCTCCGACCGTTTTCAGAAGCCGCGCGTTATGCGTATCAGTGCCATGTTCGTGGTCGGCCTGACCCTGCTCATTACCCTGTGCTACTACAACGGCTGGTTCGATGTCGCATTCGTCATTACATTCCTGCTGGCTATACAGAGCGCATTTTTCTCGCCGGCCAAGTACGGCTACATCAAGGAAGTGGCCGGCAACGAGCTGCTGGCGTCGGCCAATGCGGTTGTGCAGGCGGTGACCATCGTTGCGATCCTGGCAGGGACTTTCTTCTACTCGGTGTTGTTCGAAGCACAACTTGACGGGCTGAGCTGGGAGAACGAGTCGGAATTGCTGACCCTGATCGCACCCATAGGCTGGGTGCTGGTGGCCTGCGCAAGCGTCGAACTGCTGCTGGCCTTTCGCCTGACGACACCGCGCACGCAGACAGCGGCTATTCGCTTCGACTGGCAGCGTTACGTCAAGGGCAGCTATTTAAAGAGCAACCTGCACGCGATTCACGAGAACCGCACCATCTGGCTGTCGATCATCGGCCTGGCCGTGTTCTGGGCCATCTCGCAGGTGCTGCTGGCCTCCTTCCCCAGTCATGCCAAGGACCACCTGGGTGAAACCAGCACTGTGATCGTACAGGGCATCATGGCCTGTGCGGGTCTGGGCATCATTCTCGGCTCCCTGATTGCAGGCAGGGCTTCCCGCCACTACATAGAAACCGGCCTGATTCCGCTGGGTTCGCTGGGCATCGTCATTGCACTGCTGTTCATCCCCTTTCTGGAGTCGACCTGGCTGCTCGCCGGTTTGTTCTTCATGCTGGGAATGTTCGGCGGCATGCTCATCGTCCCGCTCAACGCACTGATACAGTTCAATGCCAGTGACGACCGGCTCGGCAC